>JAILFJ010000046.1 GCA_024697625.1 Oscillospiraceae bacterium | reverse complement strand
GAAGGAAATTGGTGTTGCTTTTGCCATCTTGAAGCATCTCCGTTCTCTTTGATGCTTCTATTCTACTACTTTTGCTGTCTAATTTTCAGGACACAATACAGTTTCTTGTGGTCGGCTGATTAAAGCCGATACCCATATTATCCTATATCAAGATTATTTGCTGTTGTCTGGAGACAAATACAAATGAAGAGGCATGCATATTTATATTTCGCTTTTCCTTACTATCACAGATGCAGGTATTTCCACGCTGAAGCACCTATCCCATTGTTATGCTTTCAAAACGATCCTTTACTCCGCATTCTTGAAATCGTAAACAGAACACTTGACAGTTTTCTGGAAAGAGAGCTTCCAAAATGGTTTGTTAAAGATTTTGTGGATTTGCAGAAGAAAAAGATAGCCAATGAAGCACAAGCGTTTGTCCTCGACTCAGAAATACACTGATGGCTTCACCACAATTTGAACTTCAGGTTATTACCTTTGCAAAAAACCTATGCTCCTATATCATGACCATCACTCAAAAGTCGCCGAAGCAGTTTCGCTTCTCCCTGATCGGACGACTGCAGAATTATACCTTGGATATTATCGAGGAACTCTACTTCGCAAATGACATCTTTATCAAACCAGAGAACAAATCCGCTTTGATCCAGCGTAGGGAGCACCAGAGGAAAGCTATGTCGCGATTGAAGCTCTTGGTCTATGTGGCGCAGGTTTCCATGGAGCAGGGGGCGATCCAGCCAAAGCAGTATGAGCAGATCTGCCGGCATGCCTATGACACGCTGAATATGCTGGGAGCGTGGATGAACAGTGATCTGCGACGTTACACAGCGACGAAAGAAAAGAAGATATAAATACAGGAATGAACGCTCAGCCAGGGCGTTATTCGGGTACGGTATTGTATGGGTGGTGGCTGCGGTCGCCCGGTAAGAATCAGAACAACGCTGAAAATGTGAATACCGGTGGTTTCCTTGACAACAGCAACAATGTGAACAACGACAACAACTCGGCGCGCCCCGCTTTCCCGATTTGCCGGAAGTCTGTCCGTGCGAACGGCAGCCAGTGCATGGGAAAGGAAAGGAATACCGTTCCCTTTCGCAGGGATGAAGGTTCTCTCCGGTGAACAGAACGGAGAAAGCCCCCTCGGAAAAACATGCCGACGGAGGCCCGGACGCCGTTGATCAGCGGCTTTCGCAATGCCTTTTGGGATGCGCGGTCATAGCAATTTCCGATCGTGCATCCCCCGAGCGGTTTCGTGAAACAGAAACGGAAAGAATTGTGATTTTTGACTACGAGAAAATCTACACCTTTGAGAACCTTTACCGGGCCTATCTGGCTTCCCGCAGATGCAAGCGTAAGACAAGAGAAGTAGTAGAGTTCGAAATGGATGCGGGAATCCAGTTGATCCGATTGCAGGAGGAATTGAGAAGCGAGAGTTACCGGCTCTCCGGCTATTACCACTTTACGATATACGACCCGAAAGTGCGGGAAATCTATGCGTTGCACTACCGGGACCGAATCGTCCAGCACAGCTTATGCGATAATGTACTGGCCCCGTATTTTGAGACCCATCTGATCTATGACAACGCTGCCTGCCGTAAAGGGAAGGGTACGCTCTTTGCCATGAACCGCCTCAATCACTTTCTGCTTAAGCATTACCGGAAACACGGCAGGACCGGTTACTTTCTCAAGTGCGATATCCGGAAGTTTTTTGACAGCATCGATCATCAGATTCTGAAAGATCAGCTTGCAGAAGTCATTGATGATGACCGCACGCTCCGAATGCTCTTCGGAATCATTGACAGTTATGAAGTCTCACCGGGAAAGGGGATTCCGATGGGCAACCAGACCAGCCAGTGGTTTGCCCTGTACTATCTGGATCCGCTGGACAGACTGGTGAAAGAAAAACTACAGATCAAATTCTACACCCGCTATATGGACGACTGCATTCTGATCAGCCACAGTAAAGAAGAACTGAATCATGCGTTGACGGAGATGAGGACGCTTTTGGTAGAGCTCGGTCTGGAATTCAACGCGAAGACGCAGATTTTCCCGATCACGTCTGGTGTGGAATATCTCGGCTGGCGATACTGTCTTACGGAGAGTGGGGCTGTGATACGGCGGCTGAAGAAGCAAAGCAAAATCCGATGGAAACATCGGATGTGGAAGCTGCGGGAAGAGTATTCAGCCGGACGGATTACCGAAGAAACTGTCCGTATGTCGGTTCAGAGCTACGAGAATTACATGAGCTATGGAAATACATGGAAAATGATGCACCAGGCTGATGAAATTGAAAAGACGGAGCGTAAGAGAGGCTGACCATCATCCGCGGGCATAAAAAAGAGAGATGCTTCTCCCAAATTGGGGGCAGGCATCTCTCTTTTTTGAACCGTGCAGTATGTTGTCAGGCTTTCAAATCTGCCGCAATGGTATCCGCGAGGGCTTCCAGCGCAGCGAGCTGCCCCTCACTGAGGGCGGACTTCAGCGTGACGTTGTCGGCGACAAACTCGATGTTCTTCATCGGCGCGATGAGCTCGCGCATGACCTTGCCGCTCATGGGCGCCCAGCTCCCGTTCTCAATGACGGCAACTTTGCGTTTCTGCAGGTTGTGCGCGGCGAGGTCGTGGAGCAGGTTCTCCATCGTGACAAAGACGCCCGCATTGTAGGTCGTCGCCGCAAAGACAAGGTGGCTGCAGCGGAAGGCGTCGGAGACGATGTAGCTTGCGGGGGTGACGGAAGTGTCATACATACGGACCCTTACGCCGCGCTCCACCAGCTTTGCCGCGAGGATGTTGGCGGCGTTTTCGGTATGGCCGTATACCGAGGCATAGGCCAGCAGCACACTCTTCTCTTCCGGCTCATAGCTGCTCCAGAGCCTGTACTTCTCCAGAAAGGCGTCAAAACCCTTGCGCCAGACGAAGCCGTGGAGCGGGCAGACGGTCTCTACCTCGAGGGCGGCGACCTTCTTCAGCGCAGCCTGGACCTGAGGGCCGTATTTCCCGACGATGTTGGTATAGTAGCGCCGGGCCTCGCCGAGATTCTCGGTGAAGAAGTCGGCCTCATCCGCGAAGAGCCGTCCGTTCAGCGCACCGAAAACACCGAAGGCGTCCGCAGAGAACAGCGTCCGGGATGTGCTGTCATAGGTCATCATGACCTCCGGCCAGTGTACCATCGGCGCCATCAGGAAGCGGAGCTCATGCTTTCCGGCGGAGAAGACATCGCCCTCCTTGACAAGCTCGATCCTCCCGGAAAAGTCAAAGCCGGGGAAGAACTGCTCCAGCATGGCCTTCTCTTTCGCGTTGCAGAGAATCCTCGCCTCGGGATGCCGCAGAAGGAGCCCCTCGGCGGTGGCAGCGTGATCCGGCTCCATGTGCGAGATCAGCAGATAGTCCAGCCTGCGGCCTCCGAGAGCGTGCGAGACATTCTCAAAGAAGACATCGGACACGGCTCTGTCGCAGGTATCAAACAGGACGGTCTTTTCATCCAGAAGCAGATAGGAATTATAGCTGACGCCGTCGGGGACGCCGTAGACGCCCTCAAAGCAGACGAGCCGGCGGTCGTCTGCGCCGACCCAGATCAGATCGTCATGAACATTTCTTGTGCAGTACATGGTTTCTCCCTTCTGTCCGCGGGGCGGACAACACAGTGCAGCTATTATAGAAAAAAACTGTTGAAGATGCAATCCTTTTCTGATAAACTTCAGTCAGATTTTTCCGGAGGAGGAAAGAATATGGCAGAAAAACGGTTTGCGGGCGTGAACGGGAATGTGGACTCGCCGGAGGTCAGTGCCGACTATGAGAGCGCACAGACCTTTGAAAAGCTTCGGGTCGGAGCGCTCGGGGTCTATTTCCGTGACGGCCTGAAGATAAGGTTTATCCCCTATGAGGGACTGGAGAGAGCCTTCATCCGCATCCAGGAGACCAGAAGCCGCATGTGCTGCGGACAGGCGAACTTCAACTACTACCGGGTTGTCTTTGTGCGCGGGGGGAAGGAGTTCGCCGACTATATGAGCGAGAACGAGAAGGCGATGGACGAGGCCCTCGCCGCGATCGGCGCCCACGGTGTGCCGACCGGTTTTGTCAGACCGGATACGGAGGCCGCAGGCTGAGAGGAGAGAGCCATGTTTCGTTTTAACCACTTTAACTTCAACGTGCTGGATCTGGAACGCAGCCTGAAGTTCTATGACGAGGCGCTGGGCCTGAAACCGGTACGCCGGAAGCAGGCGTCGGACGACAGCTTTACCATCGTGTTTCTCGGTGACGGCACCAGCGACTTCACCCTGGAGCTGACCTGGCTGCGGGACCGTACGGAGGCCTATGACCTGGGAGAGTGCGAGTACCACCTGGCCTTTGTGGCGGAGGATTTTGACGCGGCGCATGAGAAGCATCGGGAGATGGGGATCATCTGCTTTGAGAATCCGTCCATGGGAATCTACTTCATCCTGGATCCTGACGGCTACTGGATCGAGATCATTCCGCCGAGAAAGTGAGACGAGAGAGATTTGAAACTGATTATCGCAAGCAACAACGCACATAAGCTGGAGGAGATCCGGGCGATCCTCGGAGATCACTTCGGCGAGATCCTCTCCATGCGAGAGGCCGGGATCGAACATGAGACCGTCGAGGATGGCGAGACCTTCCTGCAGAACGCGGAGAAAAAGGCAAGGGAGATTGCGGAACTCTCAGGCTGCTGCGCCCTGGCTGACGACAGCGGGCTCTGTGTGGATGCCCTGGACGGCGCGCCCGGCGTCTTTTCCGCCCGCTTCGCAGGAGTGCATGGAGACGATGAGGCCAACAACGCCCTGCTGCTGAAAAAGCTGGAGCATGCGGAGGACCGCTCCGCCCACTTCACCTGCGCCATGGCGCTTGTCTGGCCGGACGGCCGCGAGCTCACCGCAGAGGGGTACATCTACGGCGTGATTGCAGAAGAGAAGGCCGGAACAAACGGTTTCGGATACGACCCGCTCTTCTATCTCCCGGAACGGGGCTGCACGACGGCACAGCTGGCTCCGGAGGAGAAGAACGCCATCAGCCACCGCGGCAATGCCCTGCGCGAGCTGGTCAGAAAGCTGGAGGCAGACCCGGCTCAAACCGAGAAACCCCGGAACGCCTGAGCAGCGGCAGCGGACTGCGGCGGGAGGACGGCGCTGAGGCACAGCCTCTGCGGAAACAGTCCCGGCACATGCCGGTCCTGTCCCGGATCATGCCCGGCGCAGACAGACAAACGATACGGAAAAGCTCTGAAATCGCGGACCGATGATCCGCAGTTTCAGAGCTTTGTATCGTTGTATCCGAAAGAGGCTCAGACCACAACCTGGTCACGGCCGTTCTGCTTGCCCATATACAGCTTCCGGTCCGCCCGCTCGATGAGCGTATCCAGGGAGGAGCGGAAGTCGTTGTCCTCAACACCGGCAGTCAGCGTGATATGGAAGCGATGCCCCTCAAACTCCAGATCCATCTTGCGGACAGCCGCACAGATGTCACAGATCAGCGCGCCTGCATCGTCCAGATTCATATTCGGGAAGAAAAAACAGAACTCCTCACCGCCCCAGCGCGCCACAGTATAGCGGCCCTGGCTCATCTCGGTCAGAAGAGAGGCGAGCTGCCGAAGAACATAGTCGCCGCAGTTGTGACCGTAGGTGTCGTTGACTTTCTTGAAAAAGTCGATATCCGCGATGGCCACACAGCACATCATCGACGGATTCAACTCCATGCTCTGCGACATCTCGAAGAGCATATAGCGCCGGTTGTAGAGCCTGGTCAGGGGATCGGTCTCGGCCTGCCGCTGCAGCCTTTCGTTGTGCAGCATGAGCTGACGCATGGTCTCCTGCAGGTTGCTGCTGTAGATCACGCAGCAGCCCGCCAGAATGAAGTAAAAGGCCATGCTGTTGAGCACCTGGTTGACGAAGGCATGCAGTTCGTCGAAGGCGATGATGGGGGCGTGGTACAGGGTGTAGTCGTACAGCAGAAGCCGGACAGCCATCGTCATCAGAAAATAGGCGAGCTTGAACATCGGCGGCTCGTAAACCGAGAAAAAGGACATCAGAATAATCAGCAGGAGAAAATGCTGTACACCGCAGCCCCAGCCGAAGGTGATGATGCACCAGGTGCACCAGCTCCAGAGAATCAGCGCATGCATCAGGAGAATCAGACGGATGGACCAGAGCTTCCGCATCAGCCAGTGCTTTCCGAGCATGGCGGCGAGGGCGAGCAGCGGAACCCAGAAGACATGGGCGCTTACGGTCAGAAGCAGAATCGAGATCAGCGCAAAATAGAGCGAGAGGATGGCGTCGTTCAGCTTCATGGACTCCAGATAATAGGGGAGCGGCTCCTTCCTGCTCTTTGGCACTTCCTGCTTCAGAAATTCATGCAGCAGATTCATGGCGATCCTCCTGACACGGAGTCATCCGCGTGCTCCTGGGTTTCAAACTGCAGGCCGCGCCCCGACCTGGCACGTTTTTCGATGTAGAAGAGGCTGTTCGGCCGGTTGAAGAGATAACCCTGAAGCTTGTCGCAGCCGAGCTTCTTTATCAGGGCATACTGCTCCTCCGTCTCGATGCCTTCGGCCAGAGTGGTGATTCCCATACGCTTTGCCATATCAAGAATATCGGAAACGATGATATAGTTTCGGCTGTTCTCCCTGAAGTTCCGCATGAAGTGCATGTCCAGCTTGATCAGATCAAAGTCGGCCTCCTGCAGCAGGTTCAGGGTGGAATACTCGCTGCCGAAATCGTCCAGCCAGACCTCAAAACCGTTCTTGCGGAAACGGCTGATCTCCCGGAGCATCAGTTCCTGGTTGGAGATGAAAGCGGATTCGGTGATCTCGATCTTGATGAGATCCCTTGAAAAACCGGAGCGATCCACAAGGTCGGTGATCTCCTGAACCATATCGCACTGTTCAAAGTCACGCCGGGACAGATTGACCGCAACCGGAACAACAGGCAGACCTGTCCGCTTCCGGTAGGCAAAGTCCGACAGCACCTGCCGCACGACATTCAGATTCATCCTGTACATCAGACCGCTCTCCTCCAGAGGCGGGATAAAGCGGTACGGCATCAGAAAGCCGTAGTTCGGGTCATCCCAGCGGGACAGAGCTTCCTCATTGCAGACTTTTCGGCTGGTGCTGCGGACGATGGGCTGATAGTATACCTTCAGATATCGCTTTTCGATTGCCTCGTCCAGATGACTGACCACATACTGACGGAAGCGGGTCTCCTCGTCCAGCTTCTGATCATAGAAACAGATATCTTGGAAGCGATTTTTCTGAATGCTCTCCTGGGCGATCTTCGCCTCGTCCAGAAGCGAGATGGCGCTCTTTTCACCCGTATACGGAGAAAAGCCGGCCTTGAACGAAACCGGATAGCCCGGGCGGAAGTTCTGAAGCGCCTCCCCGATGCTCCGCAGGGCAGGCTCTGCTTCCGCCTGGTAGCAGAGGATCCCGAATTTGCCGCCGGTGATGTAGCAGAGAAGCCGGCTTCCGAAATGCGTGCGAAGAAGCTCGGCCGTCTCGGCGATCAGCGCATCTCCCTGCGCGTAGCCAAAGCGGTCGTTGAAGTCCCGCATATGCATCAGCTTGAAGTGCCCTACCACCGGATGCTGTGACAGATCGGCCACAGAGGGGAGAAGCTCGTCTGAGCGGGCGATAAAGTAGGACATGCCGGGCAGACCGGTCAGGCGGTTGATCTCCTGTGCGTGTACATGGCTTGTGATGTTGCTCTCGAGGATGCCGGCCTTCAGCTTCTCAAGGTCAAAGGGCCCGCCCAGAGTCTGACCGGTGCCGTCCTTCTTGACCCGGTGCGCATAGATGTCGGCCAGCTGTGCCATCTGGCGGAACTCTTCCGCGGTGCGGGGAGTGCCGCTGACATAGCCGAAGGAGCAGTTCAGAGGGAGCTTCCGATCGTTCAGGCGGAAGCCGGCCAGCGCCTCTCTGCAGCGCGCGATGCCGGTGAGACAGGTCTCCTCGTCCGTGTCGATACTCACACAGAGCATCTCGTCTCCGGCATAGCGGTAGGAATCCCCGGTCCCGAAGCATTCGGCCACCGCATTCGCAAAGAACATGGTCATGGCGTCTCCGGTCTCACGGCCGTAAAAATCGTTGTAAAAGCTCAGCTGGTCCAGATCCGCCGAGACAAGAAACAGCGGGCGGTTCAGGTAACGCTCGGTGCCCTCCGCCAGAGCATAGCGGTTGAGGCAGCCGGTCATACGGTCATGCGTCAGGTGATATCTGGAAGCCTGCAGATTCCGCAGTGAACGGAGACGGATGCGCATGACCACGTTGGTGACGACCGTAGCGGACAGAAAGAACTCGAGCGCGTGGACAAGATCAATGCTGACGATATCCGATTCCTTAAACCGGACGCAGAGGCTTATAAACAGAACGGTCCACGCCGAGTGGATGAGCAGCGACCGCCAGGGCTGATCGAGAAGGAAGACCGGCAGCGCCATCAGAAACAGGAAAAAGGTGGTCGCCTGATAGTGGGGGTCCCATACGGTCCCGAGCAGAATGGAGAGCATCAGAATCGGCGCTTCCATCAGGTAGAAAATCAGCGTCGTATGGCGGCTGTTCCTGGGGATCAGGAAGCGCTCGCTCAGAAACATGAGGAGAAAGTAGCCTGTCAGAAAGAAACTTCCGATATGCGCGAGATGCCGGTCGGTCACCGTCCACTGCACCACGCTGTTGGCGATGCTGATCGGCAGTCCGGACATCGCCAGCAGACGGATTGCCATGCGGTTTTCGCTGCGGATCTCATCCTGGCATTGGAGATATTCACTTTGGGTCAGAGCATCACGAAGCTTCCTGAACATCCTGATCGTCCCCTTCCTGCCGGATTCTGCCTCCGAAGATCTTCCGCCCGGCCGTCGGAACTGCCGTATCGTTACTGTATTGTCATATTATCACAGAAAAGGAACTTCGACAAGTATATTTCATGCGGAAGACCAAAAACACTTCGCGTGAGGGAAATAGCGTCTTGACAAAAGCAAAAACCGGCGTATAATTGCATACAATTACACAGATGTTGAGCTACACCTGTACGGTTTGGGACACAAAGGAGATACCAGGAATGCTTGAGCTTTCACCGAAGACAAATCTTCTGGAGGAGAACGATTACCGCTATTCCCTCCAGGATGTAAAGGACCCGGTGCTGTACCGGGACGTATACGATTATGATGAGATTCCGAAGGTCGCCTTCAATCACCGGCGCGTGCCGATGTCGATGCCGGAGGATATCTGGATTACGGATACCTCCTTCCGGGACGGCCAGCAGTCCATCAACCCGTATACTCCGGAGCAGATCGAGAACCTGTTCCGCCTGATGTCAAAACTCGGAGGACCTTACGGCCTCATCCGGCAGACCGAGTTTTTCATCTACTCCAAACGCGATCGGGAGGCGATCGAACGCTGCATGTCCCTCGGCCTGCGCTTCCCGGAGATCACAACCTGGATCCGGGCCAGCCGGGAGGACTTCCGGGCGGTGCGTGATCTGGGGATCCGGGAGACGGGGATTCTGGTTTCGTGCAGCGACTATCACATCTTCAAGAAGCTGAAGAAGACGCGCCGCGAGGCGATGGAGATGTATCTCGCCACGGTGAAGGACGCCTTCGAGGCCGGCGTCATGCCGCGCTGCCACCTCGAGGATGTGACGCGCGCGGATTTTTACGGATTTGTGGTGCCCTTTGTCAACGAGCTGATGAAGCTCTCGGAGGAGACCGGCATCCCGGTGCGCATCCGGGCCTGCGATACGATGGGCTACGGCGTGCCGTATACCGAGGTGGCCCTTCCGCGGAGCGTCCCCGGGATCATCTACGGTCTGCAGCACTATTCCGGTGTAAAGAGCGAAAACCTCGAATGGCACGGCCATAACGACTTCTATAAGGCGGTGGCCAATGCGGCGACGGCCTGGCTCTACGGGGCAAGCGGCGTCAACTGCACGCTTCTGGGGATCGGTGAGCGTACGGGGAACGTCCCTCTGGAGGCAATGGTGATGGAGTACGCCTCGCTGCGGGGCTCGCTGGACGGGATGGACCCGACGGTCATCACGGAGATTGCGGACTATTACCGGAATGAGATCGGCTACCCGATCCCGCCGATGACACCCTTTGTGGGGCGGAACTTCAACGTCACCCGGGCCGGCATCCATGCGGACGGGCTGCTGAAGGACGAGGAGATCTACAATATCTTCAACACCGAAAAGCTGCTGAACCGCCCGGCAACAGTGGCGATCAGCAAGAATTCCGGCCTCGCCGGGATTGCCTACTGGGTCAACCGGACCTACGGTCTGGCAGGCGAGAAGCAGGTAACAAAACAGAGCGGGCTGGTGCTCGCGCTGAAGGACTGGGTGGATGAGCAGTACGAGGACGGACGGACGGCGGCGCTCTCCAATGAGGAACTGGAAAAGAAGATCGCCGAGCTTACCGACGGAAAACTGAAACTGTGAAGGGGCGCGTGACATGAGAGAGCATAAGAATATCTCCATTGCCGATCAGATATTTGAACAGATGGAGCTGGACATTCTGTCCGGCAAGTATGCCCGGGGTGAGGTTCTCAGCGAGTTGAGCCTGTCGAAGGAGCTCGGGGTCAGCCGCACTCCGATCCGGGAGGCGATCCGCCGGCTGGAGCAGGAGGACTTCCTGGAGGAGAGCGGGCGGGGAATGGTGGTGGTCGGCATCACCAAGGCGGATATGATGGACATGTATGAGATCCGGCTGGCGATTGAGGGCGAAGCCGTACGGCGGGCAGCGGAGCTCATCGACGACGAAACCCTCGGCATCATGCGGGATGCCCTGGACCTGCAGCGCTTCTACTGTGAGAAGAGCGGAGAGAACAGCTCCGACCAGATCAAGAATCTGGACTCGCAGTTTCACGAGCTGCTTTACCGGGCCAGCGGCAGCAAACCCTACTACAGCTCCCTGATCGGGATCCACAAGAGGATGACCAAGTTCCGCAAGGCCTCGGTATCCCAGAAGAGCAGGGCGATGCTGTCCCTGCAGGAGCACGAGTCGATCTACGACGCGCTCGCAGCCCACGACGGGGAAGCGGCAGCGCAGGCGGCGCTGAACCACGCCCGAAATGCCCGGGACAGAATCAGGGAACTGGAGGACTGAGAGATGGGAAAGAACCTCGCTGAAAAGATCATATCGACGCATCTTGTCAGGGGCGAGATGCGCCCGGGCGCAGAGATCGGGCTGCGCATCGATCAGACCCTGACCCAGGACGCCACCGGCACGATGGCCTATCTGGAGTTCGAGGCCATGGGCATCGACCGCGTGCGGACCGAGAAGTCGGTTGCCTATATCGACCACAACACCCTGCAGTCCGGCTTTGAAAACGCAGACGACCACCGGTATATTCAGTCTGTGGCTGCCAGGCACGGGATCTGGTACTCCCGGCCCGGAAACGGCATCTGCCATCAGGTGCATCTGGAGCGCTTCGGCGCGCCGGGGAAGACTCTGATCGGCTCGGACAGTCACACGCCGACCGCGGGCGGCCTCGGCATGCTGGCCTTCGGGGCGGGCGGCCTGGATGTGGCAGTGGCGATGGGCGGAGGCGCCTACTATATCAGCATGCCTTCGGTCATCCGTGTGGAGCTGAAGGGTGCCCTGCGGCCCTTTGTCACGGCAAAGGACGTGAGCCTTGAGATCCTCAGGATCCTCAGCGTCAGAGGGGGCGTAGGCCATGTGATCGAGTGGGGAGGCCCCGGTGTGAAGAGCCTGACCGTGCCGGAGCGGGCGACAATCACGAACATGGGGGCGGAGCTCGGCGCGACGACCTCGATTTTTCCCTCGGATGAACAGACGCTCTCCTTCCTGCGCGCCCAGGGAAGAGAGCAGGATTATACCCCGCTGCAGCCGGATCCGGACGCGGAATACGAGCGTGTGATCGAGATCGATCTCTCGGCGCTGGAGCCGCTGATCGCCTGCCCGCATATGCCGGACCGGGTTGTGCCGGTGTCCTCGCTGAAGGGCATGAAGGTGGACCAGGTCTGTATCGGTTCCTGCACGAACTCTTCGCTGCAGGACATGCTGAAGGCCTCTGCTCTGCTGAAGGGCAGACACATCGCGGACAGCGTCAGCATGTCCGTCTCGCCCGGCTCGCGTCAGGTACTGACCATGCTGGCGGACAGCGGTGCGCTGACGGATCTCCTGTCCTCCGGAGCCAGACTCCTGGAATGTGCCTGCGGTCCCTGCATCGGGATGGGCTTCTCGCCAAACTCCGGCGGCGTCAGCCTGCGTACCTTCAACCGGAACTTTGAAGGACGCAGCGGGACACGGGACGCAAAGGTGTATCTTGTCTCCCCGGAGACGGCTGTCGCTTCGGCCCTGACCGGGAGCATTACGGACCCGCGCAGCCTGTTCGAAGAGAATGCCTGCGCCGAAGCAGTCTCCGCGATGAAGGCAGACGGATTCTCCTTCCGCGTTGACGACTCGGGCATCCTGCCCCCGGCTGCACCGCAGCAGGCGGAACAGATCGAGGTGCTGCGGGGGCCGAATATCAAGGAGATCCCCATGGGCCGGCCGCTGCCGGAGAGCCTCAGCCTGGCTGTGAGCCTGAAGGTCGGAGACAATATCACCACGGATCACATCATGCCGGCCGGAGCCAAAATACTTCCGTACCGGTCCAACGTCCCGAAGCTCTCGGAATTCTGCTTCGGGGTCTGCGACGCAGCCTTCCCGGAGCGCGCGAAGAAACTCGGCGAGAGCGTGATCGTCGGCGGCTCCAACTACGGCCAGGGCTCCTCCCGCGAACACGCGGCGCTGGTCCCGCTGTACCTCGGTGTACGCGCTGTGATCGCAAAGAGCTTTGCCAGAATCCATGCCGCCAATCTGGTGAATGCCGGCATCCTGCCGCTGACCTTCGCGGACCCGGAGGACTACGACCGGGTGTCGCAGGGAGAGACGGTCGTTCTGAACGACCTGCATGAGGGCCTTGAGAAGGGGAGAATCACGGCGTTCTGCGGGGAAGGGAAAGACCCTGTTCCGCTGTGCTGCGCGTTCTCGGAGCGGCAGAGGGCGATGCTCCTGGCCGGCGGTCTGCTGAATCTGACGAAAGAGGAGAATCAATGATGGACAGGTGGGCGGAGAACAGGAAGCGTGAAGATGGCTTATCCGAAAGCGCCGCGCAGGGAAAGAAGGAAGGCGGCGATCAGGCCGGAAGAACCGCCGGAGAGACGGCAGGCGTGAGTACGGAAGCCGGGATCCGAGCGGCGGTATCGCATTTTGAGGTCCTGCTGCGGGAGCAGCTCCTGCGCCAGCAGCGGATGGAAGAGGGCGAAGCCGCAGTGGATTATTCCGAGAAGGCGCGGATCACCATAGGCCTCATCGACGGCGACGGGATCGGACCTGTCATCATGCGGGAGGCGAGACGCGTCCTGGAGAAGCTGCTTGCGGATGAAATCAGCTCCGGCAGGGTTGTGCTGCGAAAGATCGAGGGGCTCACCATCGAGAATCGCCTCGCGCTGGGGAAAGCGGTACCTGACGACGTGCTGGAGGCGATCAAATCCTGCGACGTGCTGCTGAAGGGGCCCACGACGACGCCGAAGGGCGGCTCGCTGGAGAGCGCGAATGTGACGCTCCGCCGGGAGCTGGACCTCTTCGCCAACGTGAGGCCGGTCACGGTTCCGGAGGAGGGGATCGACTGGATCTTCTTCCGTGAGAACACAGAGGGCGAATACGCACTGGGCAGCCGCGGCGTTGAACTGCCCGGCGCTCTGACGATGGACTTCAAGGTGACAACGGATGCGGGGACCAGAAGGATTGCGAGAGCGGCCTTTGAGTATGCCAGACGCAACGGAAAGAAAAACGTGGCGATTGTCACCAAGGCGAACATCATGAAGAAAACAGACGGGATGTTCTCCAGAATTGCGCATGAAGTCGCCGCAGACTACCCGGAGATCGAGGCGGAGGACTGGTACATCGACATCATGACGGCGAATCTGGTCAATCCCAGGCTGCGCTCGCGCTTCCAGGTCTTTCTGCTGCCGAACCTCTACGGAGATATCATTACGGATGAGGCGGCACAGATCCAGGGCGGAGTAGGGACCGCCGGAAGCGCAAATACCGGCAGCCGCTACGCGATGTTTGAGGCGATCCACGGCTCGGCCCCCCGCAAAATTGAGGCGGGGGAGGGAGAATACGCGAATCCTTCCAGCATCCTCAAGGCCGCCGAGATGCTGCTGCGGCATATCGCCATGACCGAACAGGCGGACCGGCTGCACAATGCGCTGGAGATCTGCCTGGAGACGGAACGGGGCGTGATTGTGACCGGACACCGCGACGGCGCACGGTGTGCGGAATTCGGAGACTATCTGCTGGAAAAGCTATAAGACGCAGAAAGCATTTCCTGAATAGAACTGCCAAAACAGAGAAATCCGGGGTTCCCAGTCAGCGGAATCCCGGATTTCTCTGTTTTTCGGTGCTGCAGGATCACATGAGCTTCAGCCGTGAGAGCGGCCAGACCGTGCCGAAGATCCTGCCGATCACCTGATCGCCGCTGACCATCCCGATGATCGTGTTGCGGGAGTCCACGGAGTTGCCGCGGTTGTCACCGAGGACAAAGTAGGCGTTCTCAGGCACCGTGCAGGGGTACTTCACGTCGGAGATGGAAATGGACGCGACCTCGGCGTAGGATTCGGTCAGGGCGTTTCCGTTCAGAACAACGGTGCCGTCCGCAAGAATCTCCACGGAGTCGCCCGGGCAGCCGATGACGCGCTTGATGAGGATCCGTTCGCCGTAGTGAAAAGCGACTATGTCGCCGGACTCCGGCATGGGGCAGAGCCTGCTGAAAATGCTGTCGGACTGCTCTGCGCGGCAGGGCCAGGCGAGCACGACGTCGCCTTCGTCCATCGTGGGCGCCATAGAGTTGCCGTAGATGACAAAACCGGGCAGCAGAATCACCGCGAGTACGGCCAGAATCAGGATCAGAAGAATCAGAATCAGCAAAAACTTTCCAAAGACGGCTCCGCCGCCCTTACGGCTTACCCGATTCAGCTCCGCCCGGAGCTGTTCGCTCGTGGGACGGCTCTGTGCTTCAGCCATTGCTCTCTCCCTCCGTTCTGGATGCGATCTTCCTGGCCAGCAGTTCCGTTACATCCTTCCAGAAGCTGTCGCTGTCCTCCTGGGCCTGACGGAGAATGCGCTCCGCGTTTTCGGTGGCTTCCCTTTCGGTCTGCGCGGCGGTTTCTTCAGCACGGCGCAGAATCTGAGCGGCAGCGAGATTCGCCTGATTCACACTTTCGCGGCTGTCCGCATCCGCCTGGCGGCGCAGGCGGTCGATGTCGCGGCGGGCGTCGTCCACAAGCCTTCTGGCCTGGGCTTCCTGCGCGGACATCTGGGTACGGATGCGGTCCTCACGCTCCGTAAGCTGCCTGTCGCGGGAGACGAGCCGCTCCTCCCAGTCCCGAAGCCGCTGCGCCTGCTCATCCGGCTGGCCACGGTCAGGGGCAGCCTGATCCGGGAAGGAGACGGACTCCGAAGCCGGATCAGCCGCCGGAGCTTCTGCCGCTTTCACAGCTTCCGCTTCCGCCGGTGCTTCGAATTCTCCTGCCGGCTGCTCTTTCTTCAGAGAGACCGGAGAAGGCGCGGCGGATTTCTGCTCCAGCGCGGTCCTGGCCTTTTCAAGAGAGACCTCCAGCGAACTGATCCGGGAGAGAAGCTCCTCCCGTTCCTCCATCAGCGACTCGTTCTCCTCCTGAACCTCCAGTAGCAGTGCAAGCAGTTCCGTCCGGCTGAGCCGCTGAACTTCTCTGTCTGTCATACTGCGCTTACCCCAGATGGCTCAGGCTGAGCTTCAGATTCTCGATCAGGGCTTCCAGCCTGGCCTGCTTCTCACGCTCCGCATTGACAACGGCCTCCGGGGCCCGGGTGACGAAGTTCTGGTTGGCGAGCTTTCCGATCTGGGCCTGGAGCTGATTTGCAGCGTTGTCGAGCTCCTTCTGCAGTCTGGCGCGCTCCTTATCGAGGTCGACAAGATCGGCCATCGGCATAAACATCCGGGCTTTGTCGGTGACGGCGGAGACCATCTGGTCCGCATCAGCCGGCACGGTGTTCACAACACTGACTTCTCCTGCGTAGGCCAGCTTCATGATATAGCTGCGCCCGGCTTCAAAGGCCTGGGCCTCATCCGTGACAATGATCAGATGGGCCTTGCGGGAGGGCGGCACGTTCATCTCCGAACGGCGGGCACGCACGGCCTTGATGGCCTCCATGACGGTCTCGAAGCGCTGCTCGTCCTCGGGGAAGGACAGGCTCCCGGAATACACCGGATAGTCCTGAATCATCAGAGACTCGCCGTCATGGGGCAGAGCCTGCCAGATCTCTTCTGTAATAAAGGGCATGAAGGGATGGAGAAGCTTCAGAATCTCCGTCAGCACATAGAGAAGAACCTGCTGGGCCCCGCGGCTTGCAGCCTCGTCACCGCTGTTCAGACGGGGCTTGGTGAGCTCGATATACCAGTCGCAGTAATCATCCCAGATGAAGTCATAGATCTTGCCCGCCGCAACGCCGAGCTCAAAGTGATCCATGTTCTCACAGACTTCCTTCACCACATTGTTCAGGCGGGAGAGAATCCACCTGTCCTCCAGCTCCAGGGCTGCGGGAAGCTCGTTCTTCTCGACATGGAGATTCATCATCACAAAGCGGGAGGCATTCCAGAGCTTGTTGCAGAAGTTCCGCATGGCCTCACACTTCTCAACGTAGAAACGCATGTCGTTTCCGGGAGAGTTGCCGGTGATGAGGTTGAAGCGCAGCGCATCGGCGCCGTACTGGTTGATCATATCCAGGGGATCGATGCCGTTGCCGAGAGATTTGGACATCTTCCGACCGAGGCTGTCGCGGACCAGACCGTGGATGAAAACGGTGTGGAAGGGCTCCTCGTGCATCTGCTCCATGGCGGAGAAGATCATGCGGGCGACCCAGAAGAAGATAATGTCGTAACCGGTGACCATGACGCTGGTGGGATACCAGTAGTCCAGCTCTTCGGTTTTCTCAGGCCAGCCCATGGTGGAGAAGGGCCAGAGCGCGGAGGAGAACCAGGTGTCAAGCACGTCTTCCTCACGGGTGATGTTTTTGCTTCCGCAGTGGGCGCAGCAGCACGGGTCCTCCCGGGCGACGGTGATCTCGCCGCAGTCTCCGCAGTACCAGGCGGGGATCTGATGACCCCACCAGAGCTGGCGGGAGATGCACCAGTCATGCACGTTCTCCATCCAGTTCAGATAGGTCTTCGTGAAGCGTTCGGGGACAAACTTCACCCGGCCGTCCTTCGCCACGTCGATGGCGGCCTGGGCCAGAGGCTTCATCTTTACAAACCACTGGGGGCTGGTGAGCGGTTCCACGACCGAGCCGCAGCGGTAGCAGCAGCCGACGTTGTGGCTGTAGGGCTCCACCTTGACGAGATAGCCCTGCTCCTCAAGATCGGCGACGATGGCTTCGCGGGCTTCATAACGGTCCATGCCGTTGTACTTCCCGCCGTTGATGATCTTCGCATCCTCGTCGATGCACTGGACCTGCTCCAGGTTGTGGCGCAGACCGACCTCGTAGTCGTTCGGGTCGTGGCAGGGAGTCATCTTGACGGCACCGGTACCGAAGCCGAGCTCGACATAGTCGTCTGCCACGATGGGCAGCTTGCGGCCGACGAGGGGCAGAATGGCGTTTTTCCCAACCAGATGGGTATATCTCTCATCGTCAGGATGCACGGCAACGCCGGTGTCGCCCAACATGGTCTCGGGACGGGTGGTTGCGATGATGAACTCCTCGTCGGAATCCTCGATCGGATAGCGGATATGCCAGAAGTGGCCGGGCATGTCCTTGTATTCGACCTCCGCATCAGAGAGTGCGGTGCGGCAGTGGGGGCACCAGTTGATAATGCGGCTGCCCTTGTAGATCAGGCCCTTGTCGTAGAGCTCACAGAAGGTCTCGCGCACGGCTCTGGCACAGACCTCATCCATCGTGAAGCGGTTGCGCTCCCAGTCGCAGGAGACGCCGAGCCGCTTCTGCTGCTCGATGATGCGGTTGCCGTACTGATTCTTCCAGGCCCAGACCCGCTCCAGGAACTTCTCACGGCCGAGATCATAGCGGGTGAGCCCTTCCTTCTCACGGAGCTCCTGCTCCACGCGGATCTGCGTGGCAATGCCGGCGTGGTCCTGGCCGGGGAGCCAGAGCGCGGAATAGCCCTGCATGCGCTTATAGCGGGTGAGAATATCCTGCAGCGTAGCGTCCAGCGCATGACCCATGTGAAGCTGCCCCGTGACGTTCGGAGGGGGCATGACGATGGAGAAGGGCTTTTTCTTCTGATCCCGGACAGCCCGGAAGTATCCGCCCTTTTCCCAGAAATCGTAGATCCGGGTCTCCACGGAATGGGGATCATACACCTTCGGTAATTCTTTCATAGGTTTCATCACTCCTGTAAAAAATAATCCGCCCCAAGGAAAAACCTCAGGACGGCAGAAACCGCGGTACCACCTGAATTCCGCACACAGGAACCCGTGTATGCGGCACTCGAGAGCCCTTTTCGCGGGCGGACGCCGATCCTACGCAGAATTCCCGCACCGAAGCCAAACCCCGGCTAAGCAGAAAAACCTTCAGACAGGACGCTCCGGGCCGACCTTCCGCGACTCTGCAGAGAGACTCTCACCGACCGTCTCTTCTCTGTGCTGCACCAAACCGCGTACTCCTGCCCTTCACAGCGCACGTACTCTCTTACGAAAGCTTCTGAATTATACACGGGATAAACGGCTTTGTCAATTGTTACTGTTACAGAATGTTTCCGCCGGAACGCAGTTCCTACTGTGAAAAACAGCAATGGGAGCGCAGAAAGGGCCGCTGCTTGGAGCGCGGGAGACGACCGGACAGAGGGACATCCGATGCCGGCCGGCAGCAGGCCGGCGAAGGTCCGGAAGGAAGGTCCGGAAGGAAGAATTCAGAATTTGTTCTTTTATCCGGGGAAGAGATCATGTATAATACAGGACATAAAGCGCCGGATCAGACGGCGCAGAATTCTGTGAAAATGATTCAGGAGGGAAACTATGAAGTACGGGAAAAGAATCCTGGCGCTGCTTCTGGGAGCTGTGCTGCTCTTCTGCCTGACCGGCTGCGGACTCAAGGACCTGGCTGTCGCCAGATCCGCGCTGAAGCTGCTCAAGGTCCAGAGCGTCCACGCCGAGCCGGAGGCAGTTATCGATGTCGACACATCCGGAGACTCTTCGGACCGTTTGAATCTCGGCGCGGGCGGAAGCGTGGATCTGCGCTTTGACAGGCTGCGCTTTCAGGCGGATCTGAAGCTCACCATGATGGGCGCGACGATGGCGAGCGTGATGGCCGTCGGCGGCGACGTGGACGGACAGTTTACGGTCTGGTACTCCATGGACCGGGGAGAGACCTGGACGGAGAAGGCGCTGTGCGAAACCTCGGCGATTTCCGAGAAGCTGAAGGGAGCGGGCTCGTTTGACCTCTCCAGCCTGAAGGATGCGGGCAGCATTCCCATCAGCAGCTTCACGGCGATGGGCGCCGAGGAGGTCAACGGCAGCTCGGCAAAGCGCTATGACGCTACCTTTGACTGGGCAAAGGCGGTCGTGGACTCCGGTGCGGAGGAGAGCCTCTATGAGGGTATTCTGAGCGCAATGGGGAACAGCCAGCTGACTGTCGAACAGCTCAGGGGCATGCTCGATCTGAACGCGCAGAAGCCGATTCAGCTCTCGCTCTGGATCGGTGAGGACGGCGGCATGCCGGTAAAGGGAGAGGCGGACCTGACCGAGACGGTACAGACCCTGGCGGATTCGGATCTGGTCCGCGGGATGATCGCCTCTTCGGCTGGGGAGGATGCACCCGCTGAAGTCAGCATCAACCGCATCAGCCTCGCCGTGACCCTCTCGGACTTCGACAGCGTTGCCGAGATCGAGCTGCCGGAGTAAGCAGCACAGACTCTGATTACAGCATCACCCATACCATACACAGCACCCGGAACCGGTCTGGACAGACAGACCGGTTCCGGGTGCTGTGTATTTCAGATGTCTGTGGTCTGGCTCAGGAACGATCGCTGACGAGACCATGCCCGGAGCCTCGCTCAACGTCTCGCCCGGAGCCTCGCTCAGGGCCTTGACGGTACTTCACTGAAAGTACCGTACTGCGGATTCAAACATCCTGAGATCGTAACTGCCGGGAACGTTGAGGTACAGATCTTTGCCAATGCGTTCGGAATGCCCCATCTTGCCGAAGACGCGGCCGTCGGGCGAGGTGATGCCCTCGATGCCGAAGATGGAGCCGTTGGGATTATAATGTACGTCCGCGCTGACATTCCCCTCCAGATCGACGTACTGTGTTGCGATCTGGCCGTTGGCCGCAAGTTCGCGTACAAGTTCCTCGCCGGCGAGGAAACGACCCTCACCGTGGGAGATGGGGACGCAGACGATGTCGCCGACCCGGGTGAGCGCGAGCCAGGGGGACTTGTTTGAAGCGATGCGGGTGCGCACGATCCTCGACTGGTGGCGGCCGATGCGGTTGAAGGTCAGAGTGGGGCAGTTTTCATCGGTGTCGAGGATCTTCCCGTAGGGGACGAGGCCGAGCTTGATGAGCGCCTGAAAGCCGTTGCAGATGCCGCACATCAGCCCGTCGCGGTGTTCCAGCAGATCCGTGACGCCCTCTCTGACAGCAGCTGCCCGGAAGAAGGCGGTGATGAACTTGCCCGAGCCGTCCGGCTCGTCGCCGCCCGAGAAGCCGCCGGGGATGAAGACCATCTGCGCCTCTCTCAGGGCGGCGGCAAAGCGCTCGATGCTGCGGGCGATGCCGTCGGCACTCAGGTTGTTGACAACAAGAATCTCCCCCTCGGCGCCTGCGTCGCGCACAGCCCTCAGACTGTCGTACTCACAGTTCGTCCCGGGAAAGACCGGGATCAGCACCTTCGGGCGGGCATGCTTCACAGCGGGGACAGCGCGGCTCTGTGTGTGGCAGGAGAAGGCCTCCAGCGGCATCACCGCATCGGGGATGTTGCAGGGATAGACCGGCTCAAGACGGTTTTCATAGAGCGTGAGCAGTTCGCTCAGCGGGATGCTCTCGTCTTCAAAGCGGAAGAGCGCCTCGTCGGTGACGGTTCCGAGACAGCGGGCCCCGGGGATCTCCTCCTCCGCCTCCAGCAGAAACGCACCGTAATCATAGCCGAACAGCGCGTCGGGGGAGAGACCGTCCTCAAAGCGAAAGCCGAATCCGTTGCCGATGCACATCTTGAATACCGCTTCGGCGACACCGCCGAGCCCCGGTGTGCAGCAGGCGAAGACTCTGCCGCTGCGCTGAAGAGCGGTGACGGTATCAAAGAGCGAAAGGAGAGAGCCCGCTTCAGGCAGACCGTCCGCACCGTACTGCGGGGCGAGGCGGTAGAGCCGGTGCCCGGCCTGTTTGCACTCGGGAGAGATGATATGCGAGGCCTTGTCGGCCGTGACCGCGAAGGACACCAGCGTGGGCGGCACGTCCAGGTTTTCGAAACTGCCGCTCATCGAATCCTTGCCTCCTATGGCGCCGATACCGAGCTCCTCCTGGGCCCGGAAGGCACCGAGCAAGGCCGCGAGGGGCTTGCCCCAGCGCTTTTCATCCCTGCCGAGCCGTTCAAAGTACTCCTGGAAGCTCAGGTACACGTCCTCAAAGGCCGCGCCGGTCGCGACAAGCCTGCAGACGGATTCGACCACTGCGAGATATGCCCCGTGATAGGGGCTCTTTTCCGAGATGAAGGGATTAAAGCCCCAGGCCATCAGCGAGCAGTCGTCGGTATGCGCATGCTCCATCGAGATCTTCTGAACCATGGCCTGGATCGGCGTGAGCTGGTTCTTCCCGCCGAAGGGCATGAGCACCGTACCTGCGCCGATGGTGGAGTCAAAGCGCTCGGACAGACCGCGGTGAGAGCAGCAGTTGAGATCGCTGACCAGGGCACGGAGATTCGGGACGAAGCCGCCCGAGACGGTCCTGCGGTAATCCTGAGGCGCGGCGACCTCGGCCGAGACGTGCTTGTCCGCACCGTTGGTGTCGAGAAAGGCGCGGCTGAGATCCACAATGTTTTTCCCGTTCCAGTGCATCCGGAGCCTTGGCTCTGCCGAGACAGCGGCGACCTGGCAGGCCTGGAGGTTCTCGCTCTCTGCGAGGGCGAGAAAGCGCGGTACGTCCTTTGCCTCCACAACCACGGCCATACGCTCCTGCGATTCGCTGATCGCGAGCTCGGTGCCGTCAAGCCCCTCGTATTTGCGGGGGACGGCATTGAGGTCGATCTCCAGCCCGTCGGCGAGTTCGCCGATGGCGACGGAGACCCCGCCCGCCCCGAAGTCGTTGCAGCGCTTGATGAGCCGGCAGGCCTCACGGTTCCGGAACAGACGCTGCAGCTTGCGCTCTTCGGGGGCGTTGCCCTTCTGCACTTCGGCGCCGCAGGTCTCGACGGAGTGGGCGTTATGGGCTTTGGAAGAGCCGGTCGCGCCGCCGATCCCGTCGCGGCCGGTGCTGCCGCCCAGCAGGATGACCGCGTCGCCCGGCGTCGGGCGCTCGCGGCGCACGTTCTCCGCCGGGGCGGCGGCGATGACTGCCCCGATCTCCATGCGCTTGGCGGCGTAGCCCGGATGATACAGCTCGTTCACGATTCCGGTTGCAAGCCCGATCTGGTTTCCGTAGGAGGAGTAGCCGGCCGCTGCGGTGGTGACGAGCTTTCGCTGGGGAAGCTTGCCGGGGATGGTCTCGCTTACCGGAACGGTCGGGTCAGCGGCGCCGGTGACGCGCATCGCGCCGTAGACGTAGGCGCGCCCGGAGAGGGGATCGCGGATTGCGCCGCCGATGCAGGTGGCCGCGCCGCCGAAGGGCTCGATCTCGGTCGGGTGATTGTGGGTTTCGTTCTTGAAGAGCAGCAGCCAGGGCTCGGTTTTGCCGTCGGCCTCGACGCTGATCTTCACCGTACAGGCGTTGATCTCCTCGCTCTCGTCCAGCCGGTCGAGCTTCCCGCGGGCGCGAAGATCCCTGACCGCCAGGGTCGCGAGGTCCATAAGGCAGACGGGTCTGTCGCGGCCGAGTTGCTCCCGTGTGCGCAGATAATCCTCATAGGTCTTCCGGAGCAGCGAGTCCTCAAAGCGGACACGGTCGATGACCGTGTTGAAGGTGGTGTGACGGCAGTGATCCGACCAGTAGGTGTCGAGGACACGGATCTCCGTGACGGTAGGCTCGCGGCCTTCGGAGCGGAAGTACTCCTGACAGAAGGCAATGTCGTCCAGGTCCATCGCGAGACCGCGGCGGCGTATAAAATCCTCCAGCTCCCCGCGGCTCAGCGCGTTGAAGCCGGTCAGTGTCTCGACTTCGGTGGGGATCTCATAACGGAGGGCGAGGGTCTCGGAATTTCCGAGAGCGGCCTCGCGGGCCTCAACGGGATTGATGACATATTTTTTGATCTCTGCGAGCTCCCCGGAGGAGAGCGCGCCGTAGAGCGCATAGACCCTTGCCGAGCGCACCGCCGGCCGCTCCCCCCGGGAGAGAAGCTGAATGCACTGGGCGGCGGAGTCGGCGCGCTGATCGAACTGACCGGGCAGATACTCCACCGCAAAGACCGTCGCCCGACCCAGGTCCGGTTCCTCCACGGCACAGTCGAGCTGCGGCTCGGAGAAGACCGTGCGCACCGCGTAGTCAAAAAGCTCGCGGCTCAGGCCTTCGGCGTCGTAGCGGTTCAGAAGCCGCACACGTTCCAGCGAGCGGATGCCGAGCAGGGTGCGCACATCGTTCAGCAGCGCCTGGGCCTCCTGATCGAGTCCCGGCTTTTTTTCCACATAGATTCGATAGACCATCTCAGCCCTCTTTTACTGTCAGCGCCCGCGCGCCGATGTCACGGCGGCAGAAGCGGTTTTTGAACTGAACCTGATCGGCGACGGCGTAAGCCCCTGCGACAGCCTCTGCGAGCGTATCGGCCACCGCGGTGCAGCCGACGACGCGCCCCCCTCCGGTGACAAGCTGCCCATCCTTCAGCGCTGCGCCGGCCACATAGACCTGCGGGCGCACGGCCTCGGGGATCTCCAGGGGATAGCCCTTTTCGTAATGCTCCGGATAGCCCTCGGATGCGAGAATGACGCAGCAGGCGTGACGGCTGCGGAATCTGACCTCGACTTCGTCGAGACGCTCCTCGGTCACGGCGCGCATCACGGTGAGCAGGTCGCTCTCCAGCAGCGGCAGCACCACCTGGGTCTCAGGATCGCCGAAGCGGCAGTTGTATTCGATGACCTTCGGCCCATCCTCCGTCAGCATGAGGCCAAAATACAGGCAGCCCTTGAAGGGACGGCCCTCGGCATTCATCGCACGCACGGTCGGGAGAAAGATCTCGTCCATGCAGCGGGCGGCAATCTCTTCGGTATAGTACGGGTTCGGCGCGACGGTTCCCATGCCCCCGGTGTTGAGACCGCGGTCGCCGTCCAGGGCGCGCTTGTGGTCCATGGAGGAGACCATCGGGACCAGTGTCCGGCTGTCCGTGAAGGCCAGCACCGAGACCTCCGGGCCTTCGAGATATTCCTCGATGACCACCCGCTCGCCGCTTCGGCCGAATCTGCCCTCCTGCATCATTGCGGTGACAGCCCTGCGGGCCTCTTCCCTTGTCCGGGCGATGATCACACCCTTGCCGAGGGCGAGTCCGTCGGCCTTCACGACCGTGGGAAGCGCTGCGGTCTCGAGATACCGCAGTGCCGCGTCAAGCCTGTCAAAACTCTCAAAACGGGCGGTGGGGATCCCGTATTTCTGCATCAGCGTCTTGGAGAAGACTTTGCTGCCCTCGATGATGGCGGCATCCGCCCGGGGCCCGAAGCAGGGGATCCCCGCTTCTTCGAGGGCATCCACACAGCCGAGCACCAGCGGATCGTCAGGCGTCACGACCGCGTAGTCGATCCCCTCGCTTACGGCAAAGTCCCGGATTGCCGGGATGTCCCTGGCACCGATGGGGACGCACACGGCGTCTGCGGCGATCCCGCCGTTGCCGGGCAGGGCAAAGATCTCCGTGACTGTAGGATTCTCTCTGAGCTTTCGGATGACAGCGTGCTCGCGCCCGCCGCTCCCTACGACAAGAATCTTCATGGAATGCCTCCGGATCAGTGGTGGAACAGCCGCATGCCCGTAAAGGCCATGACCATGTTATACCTGTCAGCAGTCTCGATCACGTGGTCGTCACGGATGGAGCCGCCCGGCTCGGCAATATACTGCACCCCGGACCTGCGGGCGCGCTCCACATTGTCGCCGAAGGGGAAGAAGGCGTCGGAACCGCAGGTAACGCCGCTCTGGGTGGCAATCCAGGCTTTTTTCTCCTCGGCGGTCAGCACCTCGGGTCTGGACCTGAAGATCCGCTGCCATTCGCCCTCGCGCAGCACGTCCTCGTACTCGTCAGAGAGATAGACGTCGATGGCGTTGTCGCGGTCGGGGCGGCGGATGCCGTCTACAAACTGCAGAGCCAGCACCTTCGGATGCTGCCGCAGGTACCAGTTGTCGGCCTTCTGACCGGCGAGGCGGGTGCAGTGGATACGGCTCTGCTGTCCGGCGCCGACACCGATGGCCTGGCCGTCCTTGACATAGCAGACCGAGTTGGACTGGGTGTATTTCAGCGTGATGAGCGCGACGATCATGTCAATCTTCGCCTGCCGTGGCAGAGCGGTGTTTTTGGTGACAATGTTGCTGAGGAGGCTCTCATCGATCCTGAAATTGTTGTGCCCCTGCTCAAAACTCACGCCGAAGACGTCCTTGCACTCCTGGGCGGCGGGGACGTAGGAGGGGTCAATCTGCACGATGTTGTAATTGCCCTTCTTCTTGGTCCTGAGGATGGCGAGGGCCTGCTCGGTATAGCCGGGAGCGATGATGCCGTCCGAGACCTCGTCCCTGAGATAGGCGGCGGTCGCGGCGTCGCAGGTCTCGCTCAGGGCCGCCCAGTCGCCGTAGGAACAGAGGCGGTCAGCGCCCCGCGCGCGGATATAGGCGCAGGCGATGGGGGAGAGCTCGGCGTCCTCCGCCACAAAGTAGATCTGACGGTCGGTCTCGCTCAGGGGCAGACCGACCGCCGCGCCGGCTGGGGAGACGTGCTTGAAGGAGGCAGCGGCCGGCAGGCCGGTGGCCTCCCGGAGTTCCCTGACAAGCTGCCAGGAGTTCAGCGCGTCAAGAAAGTTGATGTAGCCGGGGCGCCCGTTGAGCACGGTTACGGGAAGCTCGGAGCCGTCCTTCATGTAGATGCGCGCGGGCTTCTGATTGGGGTTGCAGCCGTATTTGAGTTCAAATTCCTTCATGATTCAGTCTCCCAGATGTTTGTTGAAAAGTCTGACTTCGCCGCTGACGTTGGTGTAGAGCGAGACCTTGTTGTCGTAATTGAGCGCCTCCCAGACCTGCTCCGGCTCGGGCATGTCGATTGCCATGGGCTCGCCTGCAAAGCTCGGCAGCGGGCTGCCGTCGCCCTGATAGGTGCTGATAAAGTAGCCCCTGCCGTCATCACAGCCTTCATAATCGTAGGTACAGCGCAGGCAGCGTCCGTCCACGCGCTTGAGGACGGAGAGCGAGAAGCTGCCGTCGGCGTTGAGGATGGCGGAGATGCGGGGGGTCCAGTTCGGCTCGTCCGGTTCGTACTCGCGGGTCGCGAGCGCAGCTCTAAAGTCGCCCATCTCGCGGATGGTGTCGGTCTGGTCGCCGTTTGTGACAATGAGGCAGTTTTCTGTCCGGCGTACGGGATGGTAGATGATGAGACTCGGGTCGGTCAGCTTCGCAGGGTCATAGGCCTCGGTACGGATCCCGTCCTCGGTCAGGGAAAAGATGCGGTTGCGGCTGTTCTCGCTGCGCCCCATGATGAAGTAATAGACCCGGTTTCTGCCGACGGCAATGCCCCTGCCGGGATAGGAAGTGTTTCTCAGAAATTCCAGAAAATCAGTCATTTTATTCTCTCCTTGTCTTTCAGGATCTCCGCGGATACCAGTTCGGCAGCCTCGGGGAGTATACGCCACTCCGCCTGCTCCATGACGCGCCGCTGGAGACGTTCCGGGGTGTCGCCGGGCAGAACCCTGACGGGCTCCTGCAGAATAATCTGCCCGCCGTCGGGAATCTCGTTGACATAGTGGACGGTTGCGCCGGTGACCTTGACGCCGTACCGGAGCGCCGCCTCGTGTACCTTCAGACCGTAAAAACCTTTACCGCAGAAGGAAGGGATCAGCGAGGGATGGATGTTGATGATGCGCTTCGGATACTGTCCGATGAACCGGGCGGAGAGGATGTTCATGAAGCCTGCGAGCACAATGAGCTCGATCCCGCGGGCTCTGAGCGCCTCTGTCAGCGCAGTCTCGAAGCCCTCCTGGCCGCCGCAGTCGGCGAGGCGGATTGTCAGTGCCTCGAGACCGGCGCGCTCTGCGCGCGTGAGGGCATAGGCGTCCGGCCGGTTCGATATGACGAGCCTGAGCTCGCCGCTGTGCAGGAGCCCGGCGGCCTGCGCATCGATCAGCGCCTGGAGATTGGTGCCGCCGCCGGAGACCAGCACGGCGATTCTGATTCTGTTCATACGCCCTCCGCTCCCTTCAGAGGCTGAGCCGCCGGAACGGGCTTCCCGACAGCTGCGGCCGCGGAACGCGGCGCCTTTACAGCAGACATACCCTGTCCTCGCCCCGGCGGATCTCGCCGAGCACATAAGCCTCCGTACCCGCGGCGCGCAGCGCCTCAAGAGCGGCGTCGGCGCTCTCGCGCGAGACGATCAGGCTCATGCCGACACCCATGTTGAAGGTGTTGAACATATCGCGTTCCGGGATGCCGCCGAGCTTCCGGATCAGGTCAAAAATCGGCGGTACGCGCACGGCGGCCTTCTCAATCACGGCACAGAGACCTTCCGGAACAGAGCGGGGGATGTTCTCGTAGAACCCGCCGCCGGTGATGTGGCTGACGCCGTGTACCTCAGAGGCGCGGATCGCAGCCAGAACGGGACGGACGTAGATGCAGGTGGGGGTGAGAAGGGCTTCGCCGAGGCTTGTCCCGAGCTCCGGGACGGTCCGGCCGAGGTCGGCATGCTCCACATCAAAAACCTTGCGCACGAGGGAGTAGCCGTTGGAGTGGATGCCGCTCGATGGCAGGGCGAGGATCAGATCGCCCGGGCGGACGGAGTCCTTGTCGAGAATGTCCGGCCTGTCGACGAGCCCGACGGAGAATCCGGCGAGATCGTAATCGTCCGGCCGCATGGTGCCGGGGTGCTCGGCGGTCTCCCCGCCGATCAGCGCACAGCCGGCGCGCACACAGCCCTCGGCCACGCCTGCGACCAGAGAGGCGACCTTTTCCGGATCGTTTTTTCCGATGGCGATGTAGTCGAGGAAAAAGAGAGGCTTCGCCCCGCAGCAGACAATGTCGTTCACACACATTGCCACACAGTCGATCCCCACTGTGTCATGACGGTCCAGAAGCTGGGCGATGCGCTGCTTGGTGCCGACGCCGTCGGTGCCGGAGACCAGCACGGGCTCGCGCATCCCGGCAAAGGACGGAGCGAAGAGCCCCCCGAAACCGCCGAGTTCAGAAACGACACCGGGGATGAAGGTGCGCTCGACGTGTTTTTTCATGAGGCGCACGCCCTCGTACCCGGCCTCGATATTCACACCGGCAGCGGCATAGGACGCGGAGTGAGAGTGTTCCATGTTCTGTAGCTCCTTTATTCTTTCCCGTTCCAGCAGTAGGTGCAGACCTTCTCCGGGTCGATGCCGATGGCCTCCAGCAGACCGTTCAGAGACTGATAGCCCAGCGAGTCAAAGCCGAGCCGGTCGCAGATCGCGTGCAGCAGGCACTGGCCGCGCTCGGTGGAAGAGTCGGCATATTCCTCGAGATGCTTCTCGCCGTCCTCACCCTCCAGCTCGCGGACGACACGCCGTGCGAGAAGGTCCATGTCGGAGTTGTTTCGCGAAAAATTGAGGTACTTGCAGGCATACATGACCGGCGGACAGGCTGAGCGCATATGTACCTCGGCGGCGCCGGATTCATAGAGAAACTCCACCGTGCTCTGAAGCTGGGTGCCGCGGACGATGGAATCGTCGACAAACAGAAGCTTCTTTCCCTCGATCAGCTCGGGTACGGGGATCTGCTTCATCTTGGCGACCTGGTCGCGCATGGACTGGCGGGAGGGCATGAAGGAGCGGGGCCAGGTCGGGGTGTATTTGACAAAGGGACGGGCAAAGGGCTTGCCGCAGCGGTTGGCGTAGCCGATCGCATGGGGGACGCCCGAGTCCGGAACCCCGGCCACGTAGTCCACCTTCGGCAGGCTGCCGTGCGCCACTTCGTCGCGGGCCATGACCTCGCCGTTGCGCATACGCATGATTTCGACGTTTACACCCTCGTAATTGGAGTTCGGATACCCGTAGTAGGTCCAGAGAAAGGCACAGATCTTCATGTCCCTGCCCGCCGGGGAGAGCACCTCAAAGCCGTCGGCGCTGATGCGCAGAATCTCGGCGGGACCGAGCTCGTAAGCCGTCTGATAGCCGAGCTTCTGGTAGGCGAAGGATTCAAAGGACACGCAGTAGCCGTCCGCATCCCGGCCGAGCAGGATCGGGAGCCGGCCGTAGCGGTCACGGCCGGCGATGATCGAGCCATCGGAGGTCATGAGCAGGACCGAGAGCGAGCCGTCGATCAGCGCCTGGGCGTGGAGAATGCCCTCGTGCAGGCTCTCACACTCGTTGATCAGTGCCGCGACAAGCTCCGTCGTATTGACCCGGCCCGAGCCCATGGCCATGAACTGGTGGCCGTGGTCGGAGAAATAGGTGTTGACCAGCGACTCGGCGTTGTTGATCTGACCGACGGTCGTGATTGCGTAGAGCCCGAGATGGGAGCGTACCAGCAGGGGCTGGGGATCGGTGTCGCTGATGCAGCCGATCCCGATGTTGCCGGCAAAATCGGGCAGGTCCTTCTCAAACCGGGTGCGGAAGGGGATGTTCGCGATGGAATGGATCTCCCGCGTACACTCCCCCTCCGGACTCCAGACCGCCATGCCTGCGCTGCGGGTGCCGAGGTGGCTGTGGTAGTCGGTGCCGAAGAAGACGTCCAGAACGATGTCGCGGTGCGAAACCGCACCGAAGAAACCGCCCATTATGCAAAGAAGAGGCCGGCGAGGGTCATCGGATCGATGTACTTCCCGTCCTTGTAGACACGCATGTTGCCGGAAGCGATCTCGTCGATCAGCATGACCCTTCCGTCGGCGTCATAGCCGTACTCGAACTTGATATCGTAGAGCACGAGGCCGCGTGCGGCCATCTCGTCCGCGACGATCCGGGTGATCTTCTGGGTCATGTCCCTGATCTCGTCGTACTGCTCGCCGGTCATGACGCCGAGCACGATGAGACCGTCCTTTGTGACGAGCGGATCGCCCTTCTCGTCGTTCTTGAAGGTCATTTCCACATAGGCGGGCAGATCGGCGCCCTCCTCAATATATTCACCGTAGCGGCGCAGGAAGGATCCGACAGCCTTGTAACGGCAGATGACCTCGAGCCCGTGCCCGAAGACTCTGGCGGGCAGAACCTCCATGGTGGTGTCCTGAAGATCGGCACTGACAAAATGCGTGCGGATGCCCGCGGCGTTGATCTTCTCAAAGAAGTATACGGACATGCGGAGATTGACGTCGCCTACGCCGTCGATGGTGAGGCCGACAGAGTTCTCGCCGGGGTCGAACACGCCGTCTTTGCCGGTGCAGTCGTCCTTGAACCGGAGCAGATAATGACCGTTGTCGAGGGCGTAGACGTTTTTGGTCTTACCGGTATAGATGAGCTTTTTTTCCATGATATGCAATCTCCTTTGATGAATTGTTGTATTCCTGAATATGAGAGATGAATCTGCCCGGGCCGCGCTCAGAGCCTTGCGGCAAGGCCCGCGTCCTTCTCGAGCACGGCGGCGGCTTCCCGGCGGCGCCTCTCGGCGAGGCGGGAGGCGAGCTTCGCATCCTCCACCGCAAGAATCTCGGCGGCGAGTAGCGCGGCGTTGGCGCCGTTATTCACACCGACGGTCGCCACAGGGATGCCCGAGGGCATCTGCACCGTGGAGAGCAGCGCGTCCAGACCGTCCAGTGCGGGCCCCTTGCAGGGGAGACCGATGACCGGGAGGGTCGTGTTGGCGGCGACAGCGCCGGCCAGATGAGCGGCCATGCCGGCCGCGGCGATCATGACGCCGAAGCCGCTGTCCCGGGCGCTGAGGGCAAAGCTCCGCGCCTCCTCGGGGGTCCGGTGCGCGGAGTAGACGTGGGCTTCAAAGGGAATCTCAAGCTCGCGCAGGATCCTGACCGCTTTTTCAATGACGGGCAGATCGCTGTCGCTGCCCATGACGATACCGACTTTTTTCATTCTTCCATGTTCTCCTCCTGTCAGATTCAGGTTGCCTTCGTTTCACAGTACAGGCAGCGGTAGACCTTGTTCTTCCGGTCAGTGAGCTTGAAAACATGATTCAGCTCCTGCTCGGTGGAGCAGATGCAGCGGGGGTTCCGGCAGAAGATCACGTTGGTCAGCGTCTCGGGCATGTCGATGGTCTTTTTCTCGACAAGGACGCCGTCACGGATCAGGTTTACGCTGACGCCGGGATCCACGTAGCCGATCACGTCCAGGTTGACCGGGATATCGGCGTCGATCTTGATGATGTCCTTCTTCCCGCGCTTTTCGCTGTGGGCGTTCTTGATGATCGCTACCGAACAGTCGAGCTTCTCAAGCCCGAGCAGCTCATAGAGCCGTAAACTCCTGCCGGCGCTGATGTGATCGATGACAATGCCGTTCTGAATCGCGTCGATATTCACAGACTACCACTCTCCTTCAGCAGCTTCAGTATCAGTGCCATGCGCATATACTTCCCGTAAAGCACCTGCTTGAAATAGCAGGCGCGCGGATCGTCGTCAATGGTGACGCTGATCTCGTTGACGCGGGGGAGCGGATGCATGATGCAGAGATCGTCCCGGGCGTTTGCAAGCTTATCCGGTGTGAGGATATAGCTGTCCTTGAGACGGAGGTAATCCTCTTCGTTGAAGAAGCGCTCGCGCTGTACACGGGTCATGTAGAGAATATCGAGCTCCGGCATGACGGCCTCGAGATCGGTGGTCTGCGTATAGGGGATGCCGCGCTCGCGCAGCAGTTCCTTCTTTACATAGCTCGGAAGCTTGAGCTCTTCCGGTGAGATCAGGACAAAGCGCACATCCTCGTAACGGCTGAGCGCCGCGATCAGCGAGTGCACCGTGCGGCCGAACTTCAGGTCTCCGCAGACGCCGACCGTGAGATGGCTGAGGCGCCCTTTCTCGCGGTGGATCGTGAGCAGGTCGGCCAGGGTCTGCGTGGGATGGTTGTGCCCGCCGTCGCCGGCGTTGATGACCGGGATGGTGGCGTTCATCGCCGCAACCAGCGGTGCGCCCTCCTTGGGGTGACGTATGGCGATGATGTCGGCATAGCAGGAGATGACCTTGGCGGTGTCGGCGACGCTCTCGCCCTTCGCGGCGGAGGAGCTCTGCGCCTCGGAGAAGCCGAGCACGGAACCGCCCAGCTCCAGCATGGCCGCCTCAAAGCTGAGGCGCGTGCGGGTTGAGGGCTCAAAAAACAGCGTGGCAAGCTTCCTGCCCCTGCAGCACTCGCTGTAGGCCTCGGGACGGGCGATGATGTCGTTCGCCGTGTCGATGAGCTCCTGCAGCTCCTCAACGGAGAAATCCTGAATCGAAATCAGACTGCGTTTCAAAGCTGCCCTCCGATCCAGCTCTCATCCGCAGGATTGTCGCGGAAGAGCAGAAGTCTTCTGACATCGTCAGGCCGGATGTAACCCTCCTCGGCAGCGATGCGGGCGACACAGTCAAAATCGGTGAGAGAGTGGTTTTCCACTTCGGCGGCCGCGAGACGCTCGAGGCCTTTTTTCATCCCGTAGGTGAAGATGCTCACAATGCCGAGTACGTCTGCGCCCGCTTCGCGCAGCGCGTCCACAACCTCAATCACGCTGCCGCCGGTGGAGATCAGATCCTCCACAACCACGACCTTCTGTCCGGGCTCGAGCCGGCCTTCGATGCGGTTCTGCCGTCCGTGATCCTTGTTCCCGGAGCGGACATATCCCATCGGCAGGCCCAGAAGATGGCCGGTGATGGCGGCGTGGGCAATCCCGGCGGTAGAGGTCCCCATCAGCAGCTCGCACCGGGGATAGTGCTCCCGGATCAGGGCGGCGAGGCCGTTCTCAACGTCATCCCGCACCGAAGGGGCGGTCAGCGTCAGGCGGTTGTCGCAGTAGACAGGGCTCTTGATGCCGCTGGCCCAGAGAAAGGGCTCGTCCGGACGGAAAAAGACCGCCCCGATGCGGAGAAGATCACGTGCAATCTGTTCTTTCATTCCAAAAACTCCTTTACACAGCGTCTGTAGGCAGCCACCGGATCGGGGTCGCCGGTGACGGCACGTCCCACCACAATGTAGTCCGAACCGAGCTCCCGCGCCATGGCCGGCGTGGTAACGCGCTTCTGGTCGCCGACGTCTCCGCCGGAAAAGCGCACGCCCGGCGTCACGGTCAGAAAGCCAGCGCCGCAGCAGGCGTGTACCCTGCCCGCCTCGAGGGGGGAGCACACCACACCGTCGAGCCCCGCGGCAGCGGCGTTCCTGGCATAGGCTGTCACTACCTCGTCGAGCGGCTTTTCGATCAGCAGCTCGGACTCCATGAGCTTTTGGTCGGTGCTGGTGAGCTGGGTGACGGCGATCAGCAGCGGACGGCTGCCGTCCGGACGGGTCAGGCCTGCAAGCGCCGCCTTCATCATGACCGAACCGCCTGCGGCGTGCAGATTCACGATGTCGGTGTCCAGATACGACAGCACACGCATGGCCTTCTGAACGGTGTTCGGGATGTCGTGCAGCTTCAGGTCGAGAAAAATCTTATGTCCGCGCCGCTTGAGTTCACGCACGATGGATGGCCCTTCGGCGTAATAGAGCTCCATGCCGATCTTCACAAAGGGCTTCTCCTCCGTGAAGCGGTCGAGAAACGAGAGGCATTCCTCCGCGCCTGAAAAATCGCAGGCGATGATAACGTCACTGGCCATGGCTTCCTCCTATGATTTCCTGTAAGGTGTTGATCTGCAGCCGGTCCATCGTGCCCGGGAGGGCACGGATGATGTCCCGGCAGGTGCAGGGATTGACAAGATTTGCCGCGCCGACCTGTACGGCGCTGGCCCCGGCCAGCATCATCTCGATCACGTCCTCGGCGCTCTGAATCCCGCCGAGACCGATCACGGGGATCCGGACCGCCTGGGAGACCTGCCAGACCATGCGCAGCGCAACGGGGAAGACTGCGGGGCCGGAGAGACCGCCGGTCCTGTTCGCGAGGACAGGCCTGCGGGTCCTGAGATCGATGCGCATCCCCATCAGCGTGTTGATGAGACTCAGCGCATCCGCGCCTGCGTCCTCGCAGGCCTTGGCAACGGCGACGATATCCGTGACGTTGGGGGAGAGCTTCATGATGACGGGCTTTGACGTCACAGCCCTGACGGCCCTTGTCACCTCGGCTGCCGCCTTCGGCTCGGTACCGAAGCTCATGCCTCCGTCGTGCACGTTCGGACAGCTCACGTTGACCTCCAGCCAGCCGACCTGGGGCTGGGCATCAAAGCGCCGGCATACCTCGGCGTACTCCTCAACCGAGAAGCCGCTGACGTTCGCAATGACAGGCTTGTGAAAGCATTCGGCAAGCTTCGGAAGCTCCTCGCTGATCACCCGATCTACGCCGGGGTTCTGAAGCCCGACGGCGTTGAGCATCCCGGAAGCGGTCTCCGCAATGCGCGGCAGGGGATTGCCGGGACGGCTGTGCAGCGTGGTGCCCTTGAAGGAGAAGGTCCCGAGACAGTTGATGTCATAGAGCTCGGCAAACTCATACCCGTAGCCGAAGGTGCCGGAGGCGGGGATCACGGGATTGTCGAGCCCGATCCCGCAGAGACTGACGCTCAGTCTGCCCATAGCACATCCTCCCGATCCAGAACCGGCCCGTCCCTGCAGACACGCAGAGGGCCTTTTTTTGTCAGTACCGTGCAGCCCATGCAGGCCCCGAAGCCGCAGCCCATGCGCTGATCGAAGCTGAGCTCTCCGGGCATGGGGCTCGTCTCACAGACCGCCCGGAGCATCGCTTCCGGTCCGCAGGCATAGAAGCCGGTATGCCTCCGGTCCATCGCCGCAGTGACGAAGCCCGGAAGGCCGCGGCTGCCGTCTGCGGTGCAGACCAGCGTCTCGATCCCCAGCGCGGCGAAGTCCTCTTCGAAGAAGACCTCGGAGGCGGTGTTGAAGCCCAGGATCGCGGTCGGACTTTTCCCGCGCTTCAGAAGCGCCTTCGCAAGACCGTAGAGCGGGGAGAGTCCCGTTCCGCCGGCGATGAGCAGCGGCGCGTCTCCGCCGTGCTCGGGGTCAAAGCCGTTGCCGAGCCCTGTCAGCACGTCAAGCGTCCGCCCGGGAGGGAGTGCGGAGAGAAGTTCGGTCCCGCGCCCGACACGCTCGTAGAGCAGAAGGAAGCTGGCATCGTCCCGGTCACAGACCGAGAAGGGACGCCGGAGAAAGAAGCCCTCCAGACGGAGATCGACAAACTGCCCCGGCCTCACGATGGCGGAGACGTCGCCGCCGAGACGCAGGCGGGAGACACGCCCGGTCAGGGCTGTGTTTTCGAGAATGGTAAACTGCCCCTGCTTCATCAGGAATCGATGGTCGAGACCGTGATCGTGGTCTCCTCCAGCACGTCCAGCAGCACGCGCACGGTGTCCAGAGAGGTGAAGATGGTCACATTGTTTTCGGTCGCGCTCCGGCGTATGGCCACGCCGTCGTTGAAGTGGTCGCCGCGCGAGAGAGCCCGGGTGTTGATGATGTAGGATACGTAGCCCGCCCGGATGGAGTCGAGGATCTCCTCGCTGCCCTCGCTGATCTTGCGCCGGATGCGGGTGCGGATGCCGTGCTGCTTCAGGAAGTTCGCCGTGCCCACGGTGGCCTCGATGTTGAAGCCCATGTCGTAAAAGCGCCGCACGAGAGGCAGCGCCTCCTCCTTGTCCTCATCCGCGAGAGTCACAAAGACGGTGCCGTAGTTCTGGAGCTTCATACCGGAGGCCTGCAGTGCCTTGTACATGGCGCGGGGCAGCTTGTCGTCATAGCCGATGGCCTCGCCGGTGGATTTCATCTCCGGGGAGAGATAGGCGTCCAGCCCCTTGATCTTGTTCCACGAGAAGACCGGCACCTTGACATAGTGGCGCTTCTTCTCCTCCGGGTAGAGGTCGAAGATGCCCTGCTCCTTCAGACTTTTGCCGAGGATGACCTCGGTCGCGATGTCAGCCAGCGACCAGCCGGTGGCCTTGGAGAGGAAGGGCACCGTGCGGGAAGAGCGGGGATTGACCTCAATGATGTAGACGCGCTCCTCCCTGTCCACGATAAACTGGATGTTGTAGAGCCCGACGATACCGATGCCGAGGCCGAGCTTCTTCGCATACTGCAGAATGATGCCCTTTACCTTGTTTGAAATGGATACCGTGGGATAGACGCTGATCGAGTCGCCCGAATGGACGCCGGTGCGCTCCACCAGCTCCATGATGCCCGGAACGAAGACGTCACGGCCGTCGCAGATCGCGTCGATCTCGACCTCTTTGCCGAGAATGTACTTGTCGACCAGCACGGGCTTGTCGGCGTCGATCTCCACGGCGGTCTTGAGATAATGGCGAAGCATGTCCTCGTTGGCGACGATCTCCATCGCGCGTCCGCCGAGCACAAAGCTGGGCCGGACGAGAACGGGATACCCGATGCGGGCGGCGGCCTTCACACCCTCGTCGATGCTGGTGACGGCAACCCCGGGCGGCTGGGGGATATCCAGCTCAAGAAGCAGCTTCTCAAAGCTGTCGCGGTTCTCGGCGCGTTCGATGGCGGCGCAGTCGGTGCCGATGAGCTTTACTCCCCGCTCCATCAGAGGCTGGGCGAGATTGATGGCGGTCTGCCCGCCCAGGGAGGCGATGACGCCTTCGGGCTTCTCAAAGTCGATGATCGCCATCACGTCCTCCACGGTCAGCGGCTCGAAATAGAGCTTGTCGCCGGTGGTATAGTCGGTGGAGACCGTCTCGGGGTTGTTGTTGACGATGATGGCCTCGTAGCCGCTGCGCTTGATGGTCTGTACGGCATGTACGGTGGAATAGTCAAACTCCACACCCTGTCCGATGCGGATCGGCCCGGCGCCGAGCACCAGTACCTTCTTCTTCCCGGTGAGCCGGGATTCGTTCACTCCGCTGTAGGAGGAGTAGAGGTATGCGATGTATTTTCCGGTGTGCAGGGTGTCCACCATGCGGAAGACCGGCAGAATACCGTGCTTTCTGCGCTTGTCGTAGAGCTCCTGCTCGCTGAGATTCCAGAGCGAGGCGATATAACGGTCTGAAAAGCCCATGGTTTTGGCTTCCCGCAGGATGCCCACGTCATTGACGCGGGACGAGAGCCGGCGCTCCATTGCCACGATTCGTCCGAGCGCCTCCAGAAAGAGGGGCGTGATCATCGTGATCTCATGCAGACGTTCGACGGTTACGCCGCGGCGCAGCAGCTCGGTGACTGCGAAGATCCCGTCGTCACGGAATTCCGCAACGTAGCTGAGCAGCTCCTCATCGGAGAAGCCGTCAAATTTGCGGCTGTGGAGATGACATACGCCCGTCTCAAGGGAGCGCACGGATTTCAGGAAGCACTCCTCGAGGGTCGAGCCGATCCCCATGACTTCGCCGGTGGCCTTCATCTGCGTGCCGAGGGTGTTCGGGGCGTCCGGGAACTTGTCGAAGGGGAAGCGCGGGAACTTGGCCACATAGTAGTCGAGCTGCGGCTCCATGGCGGCAGTGCCTCCCGCGACAGGGATCTCCTCAAGGGCCATGCCGAGAGCGATCTTGGCGGTCACGCGGGCAATCGGATAGCCGCTGGCCTTGGAGGCGAGCGCCGAGGAGCGGGAGACGCGGGGGTTGACCTCGATGAGGTAATACTCGCTGCTGGTGGGATTGAGGGCAAACTGAACGTTGCAGCCGCCCTCGATCTTCAGCTCGCGGATGATCTTCAGGGCGCTGTCGTTGAGCATCTTCAGGTCGTGCTCGCTGAGGGAGAGAATCGGAGCGACGACGATGGAGTCACCGGTGTGCACACCGACGGGATCGACGTTCTCCATGCCGCAGATCGTGATGGCATGGTCGTTGGAATCGCGCATGACCTCAAACTCGATCTCCTTGTAGCCTTTGACGCTCTTCTCGACCAGAACCTGGGAGACAGGGGAGAGACGGAAGGCGTTTGCGCCGATCTCAATGAGCTCCTGTTCGTTGCCGGCAAAGCCGCCCCCGGTTCCGCCCAGCGTGAAGGCGGGACGCAGTACCACGGGATAGCCGATCTCGGCGGCGGCGCGCCTGGCATGCTCGAGGTCGTAGGTGACCTCCGAGGGGATGACCGGTTCGCCGATCGACTGACACATCTCCTTGAAGAGCTCGCGGTCCTCGGCCCTCTCGATGCTCTGGCTGCTGGTGCCGAGCAGCCGGACGCCGCACTCACGCAGGATGCCCTTGCGCTCCAGCTGCATGGCGAGGTTCAGACCGGTCTGCCCGCCGATCCCGGGCACGATCGCATCCGGGCGCTCGTAGCGAAGGATCTTCGCCACGTAATCCAGCGTCAGGGGCTCCATATAGACCTTGTCGGCGATGGCGGTATCCGTCATGATCGTCGCGGGGTTGGAGTTGACAAGGACGACCTCGTACCCCTCCTCCTTGAGCGCCAGACAGGCCTGTGTGCCTGCGTAGTCGAACTCGGCCGCCTGCCCGATGACGATCGGTCCGGAGCCTATGATGAGTACCTTTCTGATATCCGTGCGTTTTGCCATGTCAGTTCTTTCCCTCCTCGTAAACAACTCTGCCCTCGTGAACAGTCAGCATGCAGCGGCCGTAGACCTCCCGCCCGGCAAAGGGCGTCGCGTGCCCGCGGGAGAGAAACTCGCCTGGATCAACAGCGTAGTGCCGCTCCAGGTCCCAGACGGAAAACGAATCGCCGCAGGGGAGACCGAAGCGTGCCCGGGGCTTTTGACAGAGCAGGTCGACCAGCGCCTCGAGACGCAGCAGCCCCGGCTTTACCAGCTCTGTGTACAGCAGAGGAAAGGCCGTCTCCAGCCCGACGATGCCGAAGGCGCTTCCGGCGAGGCCCCTGGCCTTCTCTTCCGCGCTGTGCGGCGCATGGTCGGTGGCGATCATGTCGACGGTTCCGTCGAGGAGCCCTTCGAGCAGTGCCTCGCGATCCTCCTTCGCACGTAGCGGAGGATTCATCTTAAAGCGCCCGTCCTCCTGCAGATCGTCCTCGTCGAGCAGAAGATAGTGCGGCGCAGTCTCGCAGCTCACGTCCACACCCGACCGCTTGGCTTCCCGGATCAGTGCGACGCTTTCCTTTGTCGAGATATGACAGACGTGATAGGCACAGCCAGTCTCCCGGGCGAGGCGCAGGTCACGCTCGATCTGCCGCCACTCGCTCTCCGAGCAGATCCCCCTGTGCCCGTGGGCGGCGGCATAGCGCCCGTCGTGGATGTAACCGCCACGGAGCAGACGATTGTCCTCACAGTGGGCGACGATCAGCCTGCCCAGCGCCTTTGCCCGTTCCATCACCTGCCGCATGAGGCTCTCGGACTGAACCCCGTGTCCGTCGTCGGAGAAGGCGACTACCCGGGGCGCGAGAGCTTCGAGGTCGGCGAGCGCCTCGCCCTTCTGGCCGAGGGTGATGGCGGCATACGGATATACCCCGATGCAGGCCTGCTGCCGGATCAGCTCCTCCTGGACGGCAAGATGGTCAAGACTGTCACAGACAGGGGCCAGGTTCGGCATCGTGCAGACAGTAGTGTACCCACCGCGGGCTGCGGCGAGACAGCCGGTGCGGATCGTCTCTTTATAAGAAAAACCCGGTTCGCGAAAATGCACATGCACATCGCAAAAACCGGGAAGAAGAGTATAGGACGGATGATTCAGACGGCTTGAGGCCGCGCAGAAATCCCCCATGACAGTATGTTCCACCTCATCGGCACGGATTTTAGTCACCTTGTCAAACAGCGGCATTCGCAAGCCCTCCTGAGAAGTTGGGCGTATTATAATGGGAACGGTCCCTCTTGTCAATCGGCGAAATAGACAGAAATAGCAGACTGCGCCGGAGGTTTGCCAGCGCAGTCTGCCGTCTGTGCACGGCGTTCCCGAAGAACAGGAAGCCGGAGAATAAGGCGGTCAGAACGCTCTGAGGCAGTGTTGAAAATGACGGAAGGCGGTCGGAAGAGGATACTCCGCCGCAATCTCATCCGGACTCTTCCACAGACAGCCCGGAAAGGCTTCCGGGAGCGCATCCCGGGAGAGCGCTTCGCAGCTGACCAGATAGCCGGTCATGTGCCATTCCACATGCGTAAAAACATGCCTGGCCTCGCCGCAGGGGCGGACTGCAGAGGCGGACGGAAGCGGGGTGTCCGTCTCCCGGGCGGAAGAAAACCCGGCATCCTGCACAGAGGGGAAGGGCGCCGTGCCCCGGCGGAATAAAAACGGAAGAACCTCCTCCGGGCTGAGCCTGCCGTCCGTATTCGGAAATTCCCAGAGCCCGGCGAGCAGACCCCGGGACGGACGCTTCCGTATGGCAAAGCGGCCCTGCCGATGCAGAAGAAACACGGTTCTCTCCTCAATCCGCCGCGGCTTTTTCTCAGACCGGACGGGATACGAGAGCTCTGCTCCGCTCTGATGCGCCAGGCAGCAGCCGCGAACCGGGCAGATCTCGCAGCGGGGCAGGCCGTTGGGCAGGCAGACCGTCTCGCCGAGCTCCATGATGCCCTCGGTCAGCAGGCCGGCTGCTTCGCCGGAGGGATACCGGGCGCGCAGAAGCCCGGTGACGCCGCGCCTTGTGCCGGACAGGCTGATGTCGTCGCCGAGGGCGAGGAGCCGTGACATGACCCGGAGAACATTGCCGTCCACGGCGGGTTCCGGGAGCCCGTAGGCGATGGAGGCGATCGCACCGGCGGTGTACTCTCCGACCCCGGGGAGCTTCCGCAGTTCCTCTGCAGAAGCGGGAAGCGTCCCGCCATGGCTCTCCATCATGAGCAGCGCTGCTTTTTTCAGGTTTCGGGCCCGGCTGTAGTAGCCGAGACCCTCCCAGAGCTTCAGCAGCCGGTCCTCCGGAACCGCCGCAAGAGCAGGGATGTCCGGAAGCTCCCGCAGAAAGCGGTGATAATAGGGGATTACGGCCTCGATCCTGGTCTGCTGCAGCATGATCTCGGCAATCCAGACGTGATAGGGCGTCCTGTCTTCCCGCCAGGGCAGCGGGCGGCGGACGGCGGCATACCACTGACAGATGAGGGCAAGGGCTTCGGGGAGAGCCTCTGATGCCTCCGAAAGCGCCGGGGACAGAGCCCGGGGAGAGAGGCCGGATGAGGTCGAGGTTCGGAGAAAAGCTTCCGGCTGCGCTGTCATGCGCCGGCCCCTGCCTTCAGCCTGCTATGGCAGGATGAGACCAGCGTCTTCACTCGCTCCACCACCGCGTGAAAGGCGATCCCCCCGAGGGCGCCGGCGAAAAACAGCGCAACGGAGACGGCAGACGGGCTGACATGACCCTCCGCCCAGCGATAGACGTACTCGCCGCAGCGGATAAAGATAAAATCGGAGATGACCAGGATCTCGAGAGAAGCTCTCCCGAGAATACGAAGCAGAGCGGTCAGCGGGCGCAGGAGAGCTTCCAGCTTGTCCAGAAAGAGACAGAAGAACAGGGTGACGGGCGGTGCGATGAAGATAAAGGGATACCAGAGCAGGCCGTAATACCACAGGAAGTAAGTGAAGTGCGCGACGATGACGGACAGCATGACCGCACCGACCAGAAAGACGCCCAGACTGACTGCCATACCCTTCCGGTCAAAGGGACGGTCACGGAAGCACGCGGCAAAGACCATGCCCAGGATATAGCTTGGCAGGCGGGTGAAGGCCATGAGCTGGAGCGTGTCGAAAAATGCGAAGGACAGAAAGATCGAGAGAAGCACCATCAGCAGGCCGGTACGGAGCCGGTTCCGGCTGTCGCGGATCATGGCAGCCAGGACGGGCGAACAGAGATAGAAGAGCATGATGGCATAGACGTACCAGTTCCCCTGGTCGTCGAGGCCCAGCCAGTAGCCGGTAAAGGTCAGAAAGCCGCTGATCTCGTGGATGCGGAACTCGTCATTGAAGAAAAAGTGCCCGGCCAGCAGGACAATGACATAGTAGAGATACCAGATCGGGACAATCTTCTTCAGACGGTTCCGGAAGAACACGGAGACGGAGTTTGACTCCAGAGACCGGTAGATGCCCATGCCGCTGACCAGCATGAAAATATCCACCGCCCCGTAGCAGATCATCTTCAGCCACTGGAGAAACTGGGAGCTGCTGTTGAGCGCGGAGTGGTAGTACAGTACAAAAAGAATACAAAAGCCCATGAGCTCACTCCGATACCTGGAGATCAGCTCATAGGGGCTTTTTGTGTTCGCGGAACCAACGGTCATATCAGAAAATCCTTTCGGAGATAATTAGTCCGCTTATTTTATCAGATCGGAGCCTCCCTTGCAAGAGGAAGCGGGAATCCCCACCGGAAGAGACGCCGGAAGAGGGGCCGGAGCAGAGCGCCGGAGCGCATCTGCCCGCGAGATCCGCGATAAGTGATCAGAAGATCAGGCCGTATTTCTCCGAAAGAGGCTGAAGGACGTCTTCACCGAGCGGGCCGTCATAGAGTGCCCGCCCCTGATAGAGGCGCAGTGCCTGCTCCAGAACAGGGACGGCGTCGCAGACGAGGCAGAGGGGCTTCGTGATCATATACTGGCAGTCCTGGAAGCGGTCCAGCTCTGCTTCGGAACCGATCCGGACAGAGACGACCGGGCTGTCATCCGCCATCGCGTCCTCCAGCCTGTCTTCCAGCTCCCCGTCGCAGAGAATCGGCGTCCCGACCGAGACCGCGGGATCCAGGAAACAGAGCTCCTTTTCGGTCGCACAGGGAAGCAGCTCCGGGTGCTTCGGATCGGGTCTGGCGGGTTTCAGACCCCGGACCTTTTCGTGCAGGGCGGCGATATGGCCTGCATCCGTCCCGCAGCAGCCGCCGAAGATCGCGGCTCCTGCCTCGGCCATCTCGGCGAGATATGCTGTGAATTCCTCCGGGGGACAGTCGTATACCGTCGCACCGTCCCGAACCTCCGGGATCCCGGCGTTCGGCTTGGCGATCAGGGGGACACGCGCGATCTCGTGGAGGCGGCGGAGCTGGGGGCACATCTCAGCCGGCCCGACGGAGCAGTTGAGCCCGAAGGCGTCCACGCCCATGCCCTGCAGGATCTGCAGGACCGCGCAGATATCGGCGCCGGAGATCGTCCTGCCCTTCTCGTCACAGGTGAAGCTGACAAAGACAGGCTTACTGCTGACGCTCTTCACGGCGAGGACCGCGGCGCGGGCTTCCGGAACGGTCATCATGGTCTCAATCACAAAGAGGTCGACGCCGGCTTTCTCCAGAGCCCGGGCCTGCTCGGTATAGATCTCGACCAGCTCTTCAAAACCGGTGTCGCCCAGGGGATACAGGAACAGCCCCGTCGGGGCGATGTCACCGGCAACCCAGGCCTTCCCGTCCGCGGCTTTCAGGGACAGAGCGACAAGAGCTGCGTTATACTCCTCCACCCGGTTGAAGATCCCGTGGGCCTCAAGCTTCACGCGGTTGGCGCCAAAGGTGGGGGAATACAGAACACGGCTGCCGGCCTCCACATAAGCCCGCTGCAGCTCCAGAATGGCTTCCGGATGCTCCAGGGTCCACTTCTCCGGGCACTCCTCACCGTGAAAGCCGCGCTTCTGCAGCTCGGTACCGGTGGCGCCGTCAAGGATCAGGGGAAAGATCAGTTCCATTCGTCATCGTCCTCCTCATAAAATATCATCTGCTCAGGGTACTCCCTGTTAAACTCCGCATTGGCCGAGAGCTCCAGATAGCGGAAGCTGTCGCGGATGCGGAAAAGCTCTGCCCGCTTCTCTCTGTCCGTCAGCGCGAGGCGCGCCCCGGCCAGCGAACTGTTCCCCAGCAGCACGGTCTTCTCACGGAGAGCTGCGGGCAGCATGCCGACGGTGACGGCACTGTTTATGTCCATATAGGTGCCGAAACCGCCCGCCAGATAGAGACGGTCCAGCTGCTCCGCGCTGACTGCGGCCTCCTTCAGCAGCACCTGAATCCCTGCGGCGACAGCCGCCTTGGCAAGCTGCAGCTTCCGCACGTCCTCCGCAGTGAGATACACGGAGTGATCCTCCGTGAGATAGAAAATCCCGTTTCCGTTCCGGTCCTCCCCGAGCCGTGGCAGAAGCTCTTCAGGCGCCTCGTCCGGCCCGAGCAGCAGCCCGTATCCGCTGACGGCCCGCTTCTCGATCAGAAGGGCCAGCAGGTCGATCAGCCCGGAGCCGCAGATCCCTTTCGGACTGCCGTTCCCGATGACTTCGAAGCCGAGATCCCCGTCCTTCCGGAAGACGTGGCTGACGGCGCCGTCGACGCCGGGCATGCCGCAGGAGATCCCCACCCCCTCAAAAGCGGGGCCTGAGGCTACGGCACAGCCGAGAAAGCCGCCGGCTCCGCCGAGGGCCATCTCTCCGTTCGTTCCGATATCCAGGAAGAGCGAGATCTCGTCCCGGCTGTAGAGTCCGCTGGCCAGGATGCCTGCCGTGATGTCTCCGCCGACATAACCGGCGACGCAGGGGGCATAGGAGAGCCCCGGTTCCAGCGGCTCGTCCCCCGTGAACCAGACCTCCGGCAGAAAAGGCGCGACCGAAATCCCGACCGGGGACAGCCCGGCGTAGAGGTGCTGCATGACGGTGTTGCCGGCAACGAAGGTCTCCTTCAGCATAGCAGGGTCTGCGCCGAGCTCCCGGCACAGCCGGGCTGTCTGTGCCCGGATCACCTGCTGTAATTCTCCGACGCCGTCCGGGTGTTCCATACAGTACTGGCACCGCGTGATGACGTCAGCCCCGAAGGGCGCCTGGGCGTTCCAGACAGCCGAAGCGCCGAGGCTCTTTCCGTCGGAGAGATCCAGCAGCTCCGCGGCAACGGTGGTGGTTCCCAGATCGACGGCGAGCCCGAGCGGACCGGAGAGAGCCCTGTCGGGAACGCGGTCCGGGGCAGCGCCGGAGGAGGCGGCCGGAAAGGAAGAGGAGAGAATCGCTCCTCCGGCCAGCTCGCTCAGCCTGACGGTACAGTCTCCCCTGACCTCCGTCTGACAGGCCGGGACGGAGCATCCGTCCAGCTCGACGAGGCATCTCCCGCAGGTTCCGTTGCCCCCGCAGGGCGCGGAAACCGAGAGCCCGGCCTGCCGCAGCAGATCCAGAAGACGTGTGCCCCGGGGCGCGGAGACGCTGAACTCGTCCGTGTCCGTTTTTATTGTGATTTTACACAGAGTTTTCGCTTCCATAATCGTTGACAGAGCCCGGATCCTTCTGTATAATAACTCAAATCTTTTAATCATATTAGCCTGTTCGGAACGCTTTGTCAAGGAGGTGCCTGCGGATGGATCTCGTCAGTCTGGCTCTGGAGATCGGGTTCTCGCATGCGGCGGAACTCGAGCCTGCGAGGCTGCGCGCGCTTCCGGAGGTCCGGGACATGTGTGCCGCAGGACGCTGCCAGAGGTATGACCGGAGCTGGAGCTGCCCGCCGGCCTGCGGAAGCATCGAGCATACCCAGGAGCGCATGCACCGCTATACAGGCGGGGTTTTGGTGCAGACCACCGCCGAACTGGAGGACGAGTTCGACATCGAGGCCATGGCCGCGGCGGAGCGGCTGCACAAGGCACACTTCATGACGCTGGCCCGGCAGGCGAGGCTTCTGTGCCTGGACTGCCTTCCCCTCAGCGCCGGGAGCTGTACGGTATGCCGCAGCTGCAGCTATCCGGACAGGCCCTGCCGCTTTCCGAAGAGGATGCTCTCGTCCATGGAGGCTTACGGGCTGCTGGTGAGCGAGGTGTGCACCCAGGCGGGCCTGAGATACTATTACGGACCGAAAACCCTGACATACAGCTCATGCGTGCTGATCAAAGCCTGATATAATAAACCGAAAAGAAGGGAATGCCCATGACACCGAGAGAGATTTTTCTGGAACTGCTGAAACCGGACGGACAGCCGGAGCGCCAGCTGAAGCAGTATGAAGCGCTGCATATTGTCCTGCCGGATCCGATCCTGATGTACCTGACCGGCAACCGGATCCCGGGCACCGTCAGCAAGGACCGCTGGGGTACCACGATCGCCTTCCCGAAGGATGCGCCGGGCGCCACGCCGATCATCACGGCGGAAAACAAGGTCTGCCCGGACGTCACACACTGGCGGGACTACGTCCATGCGCCGGACCTGGAGGCAAACTGCAGCGAGGGCTGGGAGGTGTGGGCCCAGAGGGCCCGCGAGGCGGCCGGAGACCAGAAGGTGATCTGCGGCTTCATGGGAACGGGGATCTTCGAGCAGACCCACTTCCTGATGGGCTTTGAGGATACCCTGACCAATCTCTATGAGCATCCGGACGAGATGCATGAGCTGATCGATTACATCACCGACTACCGCATCCGCTATGTGAAGATGCTGATCGACGGCCTGCAGCCGGAGGCCATCTTCTCCCATGACGACTGGGGAACAAAGGAAGCGCTCTTCATGAAGCCGGAGATGTGGCGGGAATTCTATAAGGAACCCTACCGCCGCTTCTACGGCTATATCCGCTCACGCGGCTGCATCGCGATCCACCATGCCGACTCATACCTCGCCCCCATCCTGGAGGACATGACCGAGGTCGGAATTCAGGTCTGGCAGGGGACCCTGCCGGAGAACGACATCCCCGCCATCCAGAAGCGGATGAACGGGAGCCTCGTGTTCATGGGCGGCATCGGGGCGGCCATTGACCGGCCGGACTCCACCGAGGAGGAGATCCGGAACTATGTCAGAGACGCGCTGCAGCGCTACTGCCCGGGCGGACACTTTATCCCCAGCATCACCTACGGACTGAGCGGAACCGTCTATCCGCATGTGGATCCGCTGATCGACGACGAGATCGACCGATACAACGCAGGGCTTCACATGCCGGTGACCGCCCTGCCGCCCGTTGCGAGACGGCAGAGAACAGGAGCGACGGCCAGCGTGCCGATGCAGGAGACCGGGGAGGAGAACAGCGAGCTGCTGTCTGCCGTCTCGGATGCCCTCTGCCGCGGCCAGAAGAAGCGGGTTGTGAATCTGACGAAGCAGTGCCTGGAGTCCGGGATAGACGCCCAGACCGTCCTCAACGCAGGCCTGGTCGCCGGAATGAACCGTCTGGGTGAGGACTTCTCGGCGGGCCGCGCCTTTGTGCCCGAGATGCTGATGGCGGCGCGGTGCATGAACGCGGCGACAGAAGTTCTGAAGCCCCTGCTGACCGGAAAGAGCAGCGCTCCGGCCGGAAGAGTCTGCATCGGCACTGTGAAGGGCGACCTGCACGACATCGGGAAGAATCTGGTCCGGATCATGATGGAAGGCGTCGGTCTGGATGTGATTGACCTCGGAGTCGACGTCAGCCCGGAGGACTTCGTGAAGACGGCGAAGGAGCGGAACTGTGACATCATCGCCTGCTCGTCGCTTCTGACCACGACCATGAGCGAGATGCGCAGGGTGGTGCAGCTCTCGGAGGAGGAGGGGATCCGCGACCGGGTCAAGATCATGGTCGGCGGCGCCCCCATCACCCAGGGCTTCTGCGAAGAGATCGGCGCAGACGCCTATACCGATGACGCCGGCGCCGCCGCAAGACTTGCGGTGGAGCTCCTGAGCGCCTGAGAAGAACGACATCAATACAGCAACGTCAATACAGCAAAACCACAGCGGCACGAGCATCTCGTCGGAGATGCCCGTGCCGTTACCGTGTTCAGTTACTGAGAGTCTGCGCCGGAAAACGTCAGAAGGAAGCCGCCTGACCCTGGGCCATAATGTCCTTACCGCGGTGTCCTCAGATGCTCCGTCACGAGGTCCGCCACCGCCTGCGCCCGGGGAATATACTCCCGAAGCAGCTTATCCGCATGTGCTTCCAGTATGACGGCCTCCGGTGCCTCAGGAATGCTGCGGGTGTTGACAAAGACATTCATGGCGGCGGACTCCATCGCTGCCCGCGCGGCGAGGGCGGCGCAGCCCACGTCGGACAGCAGCAGAGCGCTGCAGATCCCGCGGAGCCGCTCCAGAAGTGAGATGAGATCGGCGCAGTAACGCATGGTTTCAAGGGGCACCCGGCAGGCATCCACGGTGGCAGCGAGGAGCGTCGGGGCGTATTCCGGGTCGTTTCTGTCCATGGCGTAGGCGCGTGAGAGCGGCTCGAAAACAGCGGCATCCTCATCGATCAGCTCAAGAAGCCGGAGCCGGAGCGCGTCAGTTTCGGCGATGATGGAGCGGTGCTCCGCCTCGTAGGGGAGATACTTTTTCTTCCCCAGAGTCAGGTTCGCCGCCATGGTCCCGAGCGCTGCGGCGAGGGCACCGACCAGCGCGGCCACGCCGCCCCCGCCGGGGACGGGCGCTTTGGAGGCGAGTTGAGCGGTAAAATCAGACAGCTGCAATGCGGAGAGAGAATCGTCCATAGGTGTTCAGCCTTTCTTGTTTCCGTATCGGTCCAGGAGCCTCCCGATGGCCGGGATGCAGACAAGCTGTACCGCGCTGAGAATGACGCACTGGATCACCCGCGTCGCAAGAAGAGGACCGTAGGGAGAGCCGTAGAGCAGCGAGATCCACAGCGTGTTGAGAAAGAGGCTCAGGACAAACTGGTTGACTGCGACGGCGGCTACGGCCCGGGGCCAGCTCCGGCCGCGGTACAGAAAGAATCCGAAGACCAGGCCGGTCAGGAAGGCCGTCAGCGTGAAGCCGGGGAAGTAGGTCCCGATGGGGAACAGAAGGGCTCCGATGAAGTCGGCGAGCGCCCCGACCGTCCCGGCGGCCAGCGGGCCGAAGAGCATGGCGGCGACGACGACCGGGATGAAGCTGAAGCCGATCTTGATGTTCCACATGCTGAGGGACAGAAACCGCGAAAGAATGATCTCCAGCGCGGTGAGGAGCGCAAGGGAGGTGAGGGTGCGGGTTGTGAAAAAGGGTTTGGACATACGATCTGCTCCTTGCCTGCTGTTAACGAAGCCTTTCGGCGGACTCGATGACGTGCTTGCAGAGAACTGCCGCGGTGACGGAACCGACCCCGTTGGGCACCGGGCTGATTGCGGCGACGAGCGGCTCAACGGACTCAAAATCCACGTCTCCGACCAGCTTCTGTCTGGCCTCCGACCAGTTGATGCCGACATCCAGAACCACCTGGCCCTCCCGGAAGCATTCCGGACCGATGGCCTCGGCGCGGCCTGTGGCGGCCACAACGAGGTCGGCCTCCCGGACGAGCTCCGGCAGGTTTCGGGTTTTTGTGTGGCAGACGGTGACGGTTGCGTCAGCCGCCATCAGAAGCTGCGCCACAGGGCGCCCGATCACCAGGCTGCGCCCGATGACGGCGGCGCGCTTTCCGGCAGCTTCGATCCCGTAGTACCGCAGAAGCTCCATGCAGGCCTGGGCCGTGCAGGGGGCATAGCCGATGCCGAAGCCGGAATAAATCCCTGCCATGGAGGCCGGGGTGATGCCGTCCGCATCCTTCCGGGGAGCCAGAGCGGCGCAGGCGGACTCCTCATCCAGCATCTTCGGCAGCGGGCGGAAGAGCAGACAGCCGTGTATGGAGTCATCCTGGTTGATCTCTTCGACGGTATCCATCAGACAGCTCTGTGTAGCCGTGCCGGGGAGGACAAAGCGCCTGACGGCAATCCCCACACTCTCACAGCGCTTCAGCGCTCCGCGTTCGTAAGCCAGATCGTCCGTGCGCTCGCCGACGCGGAGGATAGCGAGACAGGGGGTGATGCCGCTGCGCTTCAGCGCTTCCGCCCTCGGGATCAGTTCCCCGGTCAGCGCGGCGGCGACGGGAGCGCCCTTCAGCAGCTTCGCCATGGCTCAGAACAGCCCGCTGATGCGGCCGTTTTCATCCACATCGATCTTTTCTGCAGCCGGTACCTTCGGAAGCCCCGGCATGGTCATGATGTCGCCGGTCAGGGCGACGATGAAGCCTGCGCCTGCGCTGACCTTCAGGTTGCGCACGGTGACGGTGAAGCCCTTCGGCGCACCGAGGAGAGCTGCGTCATCAGAGAAGGAATACTGGGTCTTGGCCATGCAGATGGGAAGGCCGCCGAAGCCCAGGTCGGTGAGCTGCCGGGCCTGCTTCTTTGCGTTGGCGGTCAGCTCCACCCCGTCGGCGTGATAGATGCGTCTGCAGATGGTCTCCAGCTTTTCCTCAATGCTCATGTCCAGCGGATAGCTGAAGGAGAAGTGATTGGGCTGCTCGCAGAGGCGCACGACTTCTTCGGCCAGAGCCCGGCCGCCCTCGCCGCCCTTGGCCCACACCTCGCTCAGCGCCACATTGACGCCGAGCTCGTGGCACTTCTGCTCCACCATCCGGAGCTCCGCCTCGGTATCGGTGGGAAAGGCGTTGACGGCCACCACACAGGGAAGCCCGAAGACGTCCCTGATATTCCCGACGTGCTGCAGCAGGTTGGGCAGACCCTTTTCCAGCGCCTCCAGGTTCTCACGGTCGAGCTCGGCCTTCGGCACGCCGCCGTGATACTTGAGCGCGCGGACGGTGGCGACGATGACGACGGCCGAGGGATGCAGCTCCGCGATGCGGCACTTGATGTCCAGAAACTTCTCGGCGCCCAGGTCCGCGGCAAAGCCCGCCTCCGTGACGACGTAATCCGCAAGCCGGAGCGCCGTGCGGGTGGCGGAGACGGAGTTGCAGCCGTGGGCGATGTTGGCAAAGGGACCGCCGTGGATGAAAGCGGGCGTCCCCTCGAGGGTCTGGACCAGATTCGGCTTGATGGCGTCCTTCAGCAGGGCCGTCATGGCGCCCTCGGCTTTCAGGTCGTGGGCGGTGATGGGCTGGCCGTCATAGGTATAGCCGACGATGATCCGCGCGAGGCGCGCCTTCAGATCGGCCAGGTCCGAGGCGAGGCACAGCACGGCCATGATCTCGCTCGCAACCGTGATCTCGAAGCCGTCCTCTCTGGGAACGCCCTGCGCTCTGCCGCCGAGCCCGTCGACGATGTGGCGCAGCTGCCGGTCGTTCATGTCAACCGCACGCTTCCAGGTGATCTGCTTGGGGTCGATACCGAGGTCGTTCCCCTGCTGAATATGGTTGTCCAGCATGGCGGCCAGCAGGTTGTTGGCTGCGCCGATGGCGTGGAAGTCTCCGGTAAAGTGGAGGTTGATGTCCTCCATGGGCACAACCTGGGCGTAGCCGCCGCCTGCTGCGCCGCCCTTGATGCCGAAAACGGGGCCGAGACTGGGCTCGCGGAGGGCGACAACGGCGTTCTTGCCGATCCTGCGCAGACCGTCGGTGAGACCCACCGAGGTGGTGGTTTTGCCCTCGCCGGCCGGGGTGGGGGTGATGGCCGTGACAAGGATCAGCCTGCCCTTCTCCGGCAGCTCCTTCAGCTCACGGAGGTCCAGCTTCGCCTTGTATCTGCCGTAGTGCTCCACCGCATCGTCCGGAATGCCGAGGGATGCCGCAACCGTGCTGATGGGCAGCAGAGTCGCTTCCTGCGCGATCTCAATGTCAGATTTGAATGCCATGGGTAACCTCCTGTGAAGCAAGTATTTTTAAATCAGGGTTTCTTGTTTTCCGTACGGTCTTCTGCTATAATGCCGTACATCAGCATAAAAAGGAGCAGGTGGAACATGAAACAGTTTCTGGTTGTGGTCGATATGCAGAGGGACTTTGTTGACGGTGCCCTCGGCACGAAGGAAGCGGAGGCGATCGTCCCCGCCGTTGTGGAGAAGATCAGAAGTTTTGACGGGGATCTCTTCGTCACCTATGATACGCATTTTGAGGACTATCTCGAAACCCCGGAGGGAAAGAAGCTTCCGGTTCCGCACTGTATCTACGGGACAGAAGGCTGGGAGCTGGACGAGAGAGTCGGAGAGGTTGTGGAGGAGATGCCGCACTTCAAGGTGCAGAAGTACACCTTCGGCTCCACGACGCTGCCGCATCTGATGACGGAGGCGGCGGACGGGGAGGAATTCAGCATTGAGCTGATCGGCCTTTGCACGGATATCTGCGTGGTGAGCAACGCGCTCATCCTGAAGGCCCATTTCCCGGAGGCCCCGATCTCGGTGGACGCATCCTGCTGCGCAGGGGTTACCCCGGCGCTTCACGAGGCAGCGCTGCAGACGATGCGGAGCTGCCAGATCGACGTCATCTGAGACGGAATCGGGAAGAGGGGACAGAGCATCAGACCGGTACGGACGGGCTTTCGGCGGAGAGCCCGGCTGTGCCGGCTTTATTTCTGCCTGCCGACAGCAAGGGTCCTCTCCTCCGTGACGACGGCGTCCATCGGCGCGTCGGTGCTCTCGGTACACACGCGGGGAAGACACTGCGCCTCAAAGGCAGTCAGAATCCGGAAGGCCTTCGTGCACAGGGGCAGAAAGCGGTCATAGTATCCGCCGCCCATCCCGAGCCGCCTGCCCTCGGCGTCAAAGGCGGAACAGGGGCAGAGCACCAGGTCGATCTCGGCTGGGTCCCAGACCGCAGCCTCGGACAGAACCGGGACGGAGATGCCGTAGCGGTCCGTCTCCCAGGTGCCGCCCGGCCTGACTGCGAGCATCCTGCGGCAGACAGCTCCGGAAGAGCCGTCGTCTTCGCAGCGGGGATAGAGAAGCGTCTTCCCGTCCAGCGCGGCCTGCTGCTCAAAGAGACTGAGATCGAGCTCGCTCCGGAAGGCCCGGTAGAGAAGGATGCTTCCCGCCTCCCGATAGACCTGTAGCGCGAGGAGCTTCTCACAGACGGTACGGGAGAATGCGGCGCGCGTCTCCTCCGGGAGAGCATCCCGCCGCCGGAGGGCCGTTCTGCGCTGCTCCCGCTTCAGCAGCTTCGGAAACACCGTGCGGACATGCCCCGCCAGATACAGGGAGCCGAAGGCGATCACCGGCCCTCCGGACTGCAGGGCGAGGCGGATGCCGTCCTCGACCGTGTCGCAGGAGACGGCGGGAAAGCCCATCTCTGCGATTGTGTCCCGGAGCGCCCGGGGCTGCAGTGCCCGGGGGCTGTCCGGCAGCACGCAGATGAATTCCTTCGCATAGGGCGAGACGATCTGCAGCATCTGCCGGTAATCCTTGTCGGCCAGAACCCCGAGAAGAAAGGTCAGCTTCCGGCCGGGCAGATAGTCTCTCAGGTTGCGGGCCATGGCCTCGGCGCACTGGGGGTTGTGCCCTCCGTCGAGGAGGAAGAGCGGTTCGCGGCTGAGCACCTCAAAGCGGGCGGGCCAGCGGACGGTACGGAGCCCTTCGGACACCGCCGCCTCCGGAATCCGCCAGCCCTTGGTGCGCAGGACCGAGATCGTCTCAAGCACGACCGCGGCGTTGCGAAGCTGGTGCGCGCCCAGAAGCGAGAGGGCATATTCCCGACCCTTCCAGAGAAAGCGCTGGCCGTCGAGACCGTAGGAGAGGCTCTGCACGTCCGCATCATAGGAGACATGGAGCTCTGCCTGCCGGTCCTCACAGATCTGAAGCAGGGTCTGCATCGTCTCCGGCTCCGAGTCATAGCATACCGCGGGGCAGCCGGGCTTGACGATGCCGCCCTTTGCCTTCGCGATGAGCGTGAGCGTGGAGCCGAGATATTCCGTGTGCTCCAGACCGATGTTGGTGATGACGGCGGCCTCGGGACAGTCGATGACGTTGGTCGAGTCCAGTTCGCCCCCCATGCCGACCTCCAGAACCACGATGTCGCAGTGCTGCTCGAGAAAATACTGCATTGCGATGGAGGTGACGAGCTCGAACTGGCTGGGGTGATCCTCCATGGCATCCGCCGGGCTACGTACCGCCTCGGTGATGCGGGCGAGGGCCTCACCCGGGATGTTCTGCCCGTTCACCTGTATGCGCTCGCAGAAATCCTGGATATACGGTGAGATATACAGACCCGTCCGGAAGCCGGCTGCACGGAGCACGGCGTCCAGCATCGCGCAGGTGGAGCCCTTGCCGTTGCTGCCGGCAACATGGATGAACTTCAGACGCTTCTGCGGATCGCCGATGGCGTGCAGAAGCTCCCGGGTTCTGTCAAGACCCAGACGGGTGGTGCTCCAGGTGTAATTCTCGATGTATCCGATTGCTTCCTCAGGGGTCATAAAAGGGCGTTCTCCTTTGTGATTGACATACAGGGCACCGACTGGGCCGGCTTATCCGTTCCTGCGTGCCGCCTGCTCCTTCTTCGCCCTGCGCCGCTCGACAAGCTCCTTCTTGGGAGCTGCCGCCAGCTTGTTGGCGCGGCGTTCGAGAACCTCCTTCGGCTTCTCGGAGATCTCGCCCGCGGCCTCAAGGGCCTTCTTTGTCATGAGCGGGCCGACCAGCTCATATACCAGGACGGAAAACAGAATGATATTCCGGACGAGAGCACCGTCGTCCTCGCCGAGCGCACGCGCGGTGACGCACATGCCGAGAGCGACGCCGGCCTGGGGCAGGAGCGTGATGCCGAGATACTTCACGACCTTCTCGCTGCATCCGACAGCCCGGGACGAGAAGAAAGCGCCGATGTACTTGCCGAAAGAACGGACAAGGATATAGATCACACCGATCAGCACCAGGATGGGGCTCGAAAAGATATCCATCTCCAGCTCGGCGCCGCTGATGACGAAGAACACGGCCAGAAGGGGCTGGGACCAGCGGTCCGCCCGGCCCATGAGGTCCTCGGAGAGCGGAGAGATGTTGCAGAAGACGGTGCCCAGCATCATGCACACCAGCAGCGGAGAAAAGCCGATCACCAGGTCGCCGTGCCTGTACTCCAGAGAGGAAAGCGCAACGGTCAGAAAGATGAAGCTGATGGTGATGGACGTGCGGTTGGTGTTGGAGTGAAACATGGTCTCGAGCTTTGTCAGGGCCATGCCGGCCACCGTGCCGAGCAGGAGAGAGCAGACGATCTCGGTCATGGGATTGACAAGCAGCGAGACGATGCTGACGGAACCGCTGATCAGCGCCTTGGCGATCCCGAAGGAGATGGCAAAGACAATGAGACCCACTGCGTCATCCAGCGCGACGATCGGGAGAAGGAGCTCGGTGAGCTCGCCCTTGGCCTTGTACTGGCGGACGACCATCAGCGTGGCGGCCGGAGCGGTCGCCGTGGCGATGGCGCCGAGGGTGATGGCGGCCGGTGCGGAGAGCACCTGCGGCGCGATAAGATGGAAGATCAGCAGCGCGATGTCCACCAGAACCGCGGCCGTCAGGGCCTGGACGATACCGATGACGAAAGCCTGCCGTCCGATCCGCCGGAGCTGCTCCAGACGAAACTCGCTTCCGATGGAAAAAGCAATAAAGCCCATGGCGACGTTTGAGATCGTCCCAAGAGCAGCGACATCCTCATAGGTGGCGAAGCCGAGCCCCGGAACCCCCAGGCGGCCCAGCACAAAAGGTCCGATCAGGACACCCGCGACCAGAAATGCCGTGACATCCGGCAGGTGACCCTTACTGAACAGACGCGTCATCATGAGACCCGCAAGCAGCGCAAAAGCTACATTGAGAAGGGAATACATCATAACGAAACCTCACGAAAAAATGAAAATCCGGGCAGGAACCGCTCCGGAACCCGGCGGCTGTACCGGTAAGCCGCCCGTCGGGAGACCCTGCCTGCCCGACGCGGTATTGTAGCACGGGAACCGGTGAGAATCAAGAGGAAACAGAGCGCGGAGAGGATGTTTCAGAGGGAAAAAGAGAATAATTTGTTTGTCCCGGGGATTGCCCGGAGACAGGACAGTGTGATAGAATAGCACAGTCGCTGTCTCACGGTCATTCTGCCCGGGCGCTGCAGGAGGTTGTAATCATGACATTTAACTGGAAAAGAGACGGAAAACGTATTGCGGTAATCCTGCTTGCGGCGCTTCTCATGGCGCTGAATATCAAGAGCTTCGTCCGCGCGGGGGATCTGTTTCCCGGCGGAGTGACCGGCCTGACCGTACTGATCCAGCGCCTGGCCGAGAAGTTCTGGGGCGTGAAGCTGCCGTATACCCCCATCAACATCCTGCTGAATGCCTTTCCGGTGTATGTCGGCTTCCGCTACGTCGGAAAGAAGTTCACGCTGCTGTCCCTGCTCCTGATCGTGGTTAGCGGACTGCTGACGGACCTGCTGCACGGCTATGTGATCACCTATGACCCTCTGCTGATCGCCGTCTTTGGCGGCATCCTCAGCGGCGTGGCGGTGAGCCTGTGCCTCTCGGTGGATGCCACCAGCGGCGGTACGGACTTCATAGCCATCTATCTCTCCCAGAAGCGGGGCATCGAGACCTGGAACCTCGTCCTGGGCTTCAACGTCATCATCCTGGCCGTGGCGGGGTACTTCTTTGACTGGGAGGCGGCTCTGTACTCCATTATCTTTCAGTTCGTCTCGACCCAGACGCTGCACGTCCTGTACCGGAACTACCAGAAGCAGACGCTCTTTGTCGTGACGAAGAAAGCGCAGAAGGTCTGCGAGGCCATTCATGATGCCTGCAACCACGGCGCGACGATCTCAGAGGCCGAGGGGTCGTTTTCACACACGGAATACGACCTGGTCTATTCCGTCATCTCCGGCGCGGATGTCAGACCGACGCTGAAGGCCGTCAGGGAAGCCGACCCGGATGCCTTCGTCAATTCGATCCGGAGCACGGAGGTGCGCGGCCACTTCTATATGAAACCGAAGGACTGATCTGCCGCACAGACAGAACACAGATCATCAAAACAGGAATAACAGAAATCGGAGGTAATCTGAATTGAGAATTGTGGTAAAAGTCGGGACATCCACGCTGACACACCCGACGGGGCGGATGGACATCCGGCATGTCGAGACCCTCTGCAAGGTGCTCAGCGACATCAAGAATGCCGGCCACGAGATCGTCCTGGTCTCGTCCGGAGCGATCGGCATGGGCGTCGGAAAGCTCAACCTGCCCGAACGGCCTTCGGATATGCCGACCAAGCAGGCGGCCGCCGCGGTGGGCCAGTGCGAGCTGATGTACGTCTATGACAAGCTCTTCAACACCTACAACCACACCGTGGCCCAGATCCTCCTGACGGGAGAGGACCTGCGGGACGACGAGCGGCACAGGAACTTCTCCAATACCGTGGGGCGGCTTCTGGAGCTGGGTGCGCTTCCGGTCATCAACGAGAACGACACCGTATCCACGGCGGAGATCGCAGTCGGAGACAACGACAGCCTCGGCGCCCTGGTGGCGGTCAGCGTCAGAGCGGACCTGCTGATCGTCCTCTCGGACATCGAAGGCCTGTACACTGCCGACCCCCGCTCCTGCGCGGAGGCGGAACTGATCCCCACTGTGTACGAGATCACCCCGGAGATGCGGGAGAGCGCCGGCGGCGGGGGCACAGCCCTCTCGACGGGCGGGATGGTGACCAAGCTGATTGCGGCGGAGATCTGCATGAAGGCGGGGACGGACATGGTGATCATGAACGGCTCGAAACCCGCGCTCATCTATGAGCTGCTGGACGGAAACAGCGTGGGCACGAGGTTTATCGGAAAAAAGTAAAACACGGAGGGATACTGAAATGAAAAAAACACATGACATTCTGGTGGAGACAAGGGCTGCCCTGCCTGCACTCACGGCTTCAAAGGAGCGGAAGAACACCGCCCTCGAAAAGATCGCGGAAAGGCTGATCTCGGAGCAGGAGGATATCCTCGCCGCCAACCGGGCGGATGTGGAAGCCAGCCGCGGCAGATACGGCGAGGTCATGATCGACCGCCTGACCCTGACCCCGGAGCGCATCGCCGGCATGGCGCAGGGTGTGCGCGAGGTGGCGGCCCTGCCCGATCCGGAGGGAAAGGTGCTGAGAAGGGTCGAGCGGCCGAACGGCATGGTGATCGAGAAGACCTCGGTCCCTCTCGGGGTGGTCGCCATCATCTACGAGAGCCGCCCGAACGTCACCTCCGATGCGGCGGTGCTGGCGCTGAAGTCCGGGAACGCCGTGATCCTGCGGGGCGGCAGGGAGGCTTTCCGCTCCAACGCGGCCATCGTCCGGGCGATTCACCTGGGACTTGAGGACGCGGGCCTCCCGGCAGCGCTGGTGGGCTTCGTGGAGGATACGGACCATGCCAGCGCCGACGAACTGATGCAGGCGGTGGGACTCATCGATCTGCTGATCCCCCGGGGCGGCGCGGGCCTGATCCGCCGCTGCACCGAGAACGCCAAGGTGCCGTGCATCCGTACGGGCACCGGAATCTGCCATATCTATGTCGATGCCTCCGCCGACCTGGACCGGGCGCTGGATATCATCGAGAACGCCAAGGCGAGCCGCCCCTCGGTCTGCAACGCCGAGGAGGTGCTGCTGGTACACCGGGACATCGCGGAGGAATTTCTCCCGCGGCTCCGGAAGCGCCTCACGGAGGAGCGGGCCGCGAAAGGCCTGGTCCCCGTGGAGCTTCGCCTCGACACCCGTGCGGCCGGGATCATCCCGGGGGTACCGGCGGGCGAGAAGGACTTTGACACCGAGTTTCTGGACTATATCCTGGCCGTCGCTGTGGTGGACAGCACCGATGCGGCCATCGCCCATATCGCCGCGCACTCCACCGGCCACAGCGAGGCGATCCTCACACAGGACGAGGAGAGCGCCGCGAAGTTCACCGCCCAGGTGGATGCTGCCGCGGTGTATGTGAACGTCTCCACCCGCTTTACGGACGGCGGAGAGTTCGGCCTCGGCTGCGAGATGGGCATCTCGACCCAGAAGCTGCACGCCCGCGGCCCGATGGGACTGGAGGAGCTGAACAGCTACAAGTATATTGTCCGCGGCAGCGGCCAGATCCGCTGAGCAGAACCGTCGACACAGAGAGAAATCAGACGCGTCTTCCCCGCAGCCTGAGCCGCGGGAGAGACAGATACAGAGCATGGAGAAGAGAAAACAGTCAAGAGACAAAGGCCTGCTGGATCAGCAGCAGATCATCCGCAGATACGGCATCGGCAAAAAGCTGATCCACCGTTACTTCCCGAAGCCGCAGATCATCCGGGTCCGCGGAAAGGGCGGGTCATGGTGGAGCCTCGCGGTCTGGCCGGAGGAGCAGGTTGTCCGCATGCTGAGGCATCCGGAGATCGAGAAGGCGCTGGAGGAGCGAAAGAACCAGGCGACCGAGCAGCGCCAGGCGGAGGAGATCCGGAGAATATTCCAGGACTACTCACCGGACTCGTACATTGAGGAAGCAAAGAAGCTGAAGAGGACCTTCGTCCTGCATGTCGGGCCGACCAACAGCGGCAAGACCTATGAAGCCATTGAGGACCTGAAGGCGAACCGGCCCGGAACCTATCTGGGCCCGCTCCGCCTCCTGGCTCTGGAGATGTTTGACCGCATCAACGCCGCCGGCATCCCCTGCAGCATGCTGACGGGAGAGGAATCGATCCCGGTGGAGAACGCGGAGATCGTCTCATCCACGATAGAGCTCTGCGACCTGCACAGCCACTTCCGCACCGCGGTGATCGACGAAGCCCAGCTCATTGCCGACCCCGGCAGGGGAGCTTCGTGGCTGAGGGCGCTCTGCCTGGTGAAGGCGGACGTGGTGCACGTCTGCATGGCACCGGAGGCACTGGGCTATATCGAGAGCCTGATCCGGAGGTTCTCGGACCAGTACAGCATCGTCCGCCATGAGAGGCTCGCGCCGCTGCGCTACGGAGGAATCTGCCGCGGATACCGGGACCTGCGCCCGGACGATGCGCTGATCTGCTTCTCGCGGAAGAGCGTCCTGTCGACGGCCGCGCTGCTGGAGAAGAACGGATTCCGCGCCAGCGTGATCTACGGCGCGCTGCCGCCGGAGGCCAGAAGGAACGAGGTCCGGAAGTATACCTCCGGGGAGACCAACATCGTCGTGGCGACCGACGCCATCGGGCTGGGCATCTCCCTGCCGATCAAGCGGGTGATCTTCGCGGAGACCGAGAAATTCGACGGCAGGGACTTCCGTACCATCAATACCGCCGAGATCAACCAGATCGGCGGCCGGGCCGGGCGCTACGGCATGAACGAATACGGCGAAGTGCTGGCCTTCGGCGACACCCCTCTGATCGAGGAGAAGCTCGGCAAGCGTGTCCCGGCCGTACGCGCAGCCTGCATCGCCTTCCCGCGGGAGGTGCTGTCAAGCGGATATCCGATCGAGCTGCTGCTGAAGACCTGGCAGAGGATGGAGAGAAGCAGCGGATTTGTGCGTGAAGACATGCGGGACGCTCTGATCCTTCTCCACGTGCTGAAGGGTATGCGGGAGCTGGAGACGGAGCGGGAGCTGGTCTATGATCTGATCACCTGTCCGGTGGACACCAGAACGCCGGAGCTCATCGACTACTGGGCCGAATGCACCCGGGCCATCCTCCGGAAACGAAGAATTCCGATCCCGTACTTCGGGACCGAGACCCTGGCCGACTGCGAGCTGCAGTACAAGGCCTACGATATCCACCATCAGCTCCTGCGCAGGATCGGACGCCCGGACGACTGCACTGCCGAGCGCAGCGCCATCTGCGAGCGGATCGCGGAGCTGATGAAGGAAAACAAGCGGCAGTATATCCGCCGCTGCCGAGTCTGCGGAAAGGAGCTTCCGATCGGCACCGTCTTCAACTGCTGTGAAAACTGCTACCGCCTCGGCTTATAAATGCTTCCATTTTTGCCACACCCCGCCGGTCACCGGCGGGGTGTGTGAGCTTCTGCAGGTGGAAGGACACATATGAGAACTGTCTGGGGAAAAGAATCATTGTATTCTTGTTAGCTGTGTGATATCATAAAAAAATAATATGGGTATCGGCTTTAATCAGCCGACTACAAGATATGCCCAAAAGGCAGGACCAAGGGAAATTTTTTGGACAGGTCGAGGTGTAGAATAGAAGCAACTCAAGGGAATGAGGTGCTTCAAGATGGCAAAA
>JAILFJ010000143.1 GCA_024697625.1 Oscillospiraceae bacterium | reverse complement strand
TTTTATCTTTGTTGACGAGGATTGTCAATGGGGAATTATGCCAATTTTTCAAATAATTCGATGAATTCAGGAATGTTTTTATGATTTTTTGCTCCGGCTATATTTCAAACATACCTAAAAAGGGAAATCGGTGTGTTTAGTATGGAAAGGCTATAGATAGCGTTTTGTAACTTTTTTTCTGTATAATTCCGCCCACAGCAAGTGAAGCATACCGGAACCTCTGCAGTCAGGCTGGCAGAGAGATTATGTAAAGAGAGAAAAGAGAGAATGAAAAACTTCCTGAACAAGATGACGAGCATGGCCCTGGTTCTGTCCATGTTCATCTCACTGACCGTACCCGCAGTAGGAGAAGCATATCCGACGGCGGGTAATGTTGTTTCTGTCGGTGCGGAGGACGACACCGGAGACCTGCGCATTTTGCCGGCTGCCGAGGACTGGGAGATGGAAGAGGATCCGGCTGCTGCGCCGGAGATGCCCGAAGCACCCGAGGCCCCGGAGGAGATGGAAGAGCCTGTAGAGCCGGAAGAGTTCTGGTATGAGCCGGAGATCCATGAAGATCCGGTCCGCAGCCTCCTGGTCCAGGCGAGCCGTATGGAGGCCGAGGACGCATACGGCAATCCCACCGAGTCGGTGCTCTGGAGCAACGGAGTGTGGAAGCGCCTCTGCGGCAGGGACATCGAGGCGAAGAAGCAGAATGCCGAAGAGACCGTCGTGGTGAGCATCACAGGAGTGATCCCTGAGGGGGTCAGCGTCAGCGCGCGCTATCTGCCCTACAGCGACCCGGAAGTGCACACAGAGACCGCCCTCCTGCAGCTGGAAGTCGTCCTGACGGATGTCAACGGGATGCCCTGGATCCCGAACGAGCCGCTGCAGGTCTCGGTCAGCTCTGAGACGGTGATGAATGCGATCGTGGACGGGAAGGCGCTGATCGCCTACTTTGACGCCGCCTGTGACGGAAAAGGCCCCGCGGACTATGCCACCGTCTTTACGGAGGACCGGGTCGACGAAGGCCTGCTGGGCTTTGACCCGCAGGAGCCCTGGGAGACCTCCCATTTTCTGGAAGACGGCAGTCTGGATACCTCCACCGGAGCGGTGAGCTTCGAGACCGACCGTGTCCCCTTCCGTTTTATCCTCTCCGGCCAGCAGGGCATGCGGAACCTGTATGCCGAGGCGGCGGAGAGCACCGCGACCGTCACGGTCTCCGCTCCCCTCTCGGAGAGCCTGTCTCTCCATGCAGCCGCAGCGAAGGAAACTTTCGCCGGCATCGAAGGTGAAACCCTGGTGGCGGTGGATGTCAGCCTGACGGACGAAGACGGCGCATCCTGCCAGCCGGAGGTCCCTGTGACGGTCACCCTGTCCGACGCCGCCATCGGCGAAGCGGTGGAGCGGGGTGCGGAACTGACTGTGTGGAGCCTGTCGCCGGAGGGCACCGCCGAAGCGGTGGAGGAGCCTTACTTCTACGGAAGCACGGTCGGCTTCAGGGCCGGGAACGTCATCGGATACGCGGTGACGGAGAAGATCATACCGAAGAGCCTTGTGGCCTCGGACGGAAAGAGCTACAGGATCACGGTAAGCTATCCGAAGGACAGCGGGATCCCGGAGAACGCGGAGCTCAGCGTGAGCGAGCTTGCAGAGGGGACCGTGGATTATGACGCATATCTGAAGGACACGGCAGAAGTGCTCGGGAAGGAGCCCGAAAGCTTCCGCCTTGCCCGCGCGTTTGACATCTCTCTGACGGACCCGAAGAGCGGAGAGAAGTACCAGCCGGGCGGAAAAGTGAGCGTCCGCATCGAGCTTCTGAACGAGACGGTCACGGAGCAGGGCACGGTGGAGGTCGTCCACTTTGCCGATGGCGACAGCGAGATGAAGATGGCGTCAAAGTCAGGCCCGGCGGCCTCCGTGCTGTCGGCGAAGGTCGTGGACGGAGCGGTGAGCTTCGAGACGGACGGTTTCAGCGTCTTTGTAGTGACCTATACCGTCGACTTCCATTATAATAATATGGACTTCAGCATCATAGGTGGCAACACCATTTCCTTCAAGGAGCTGGCGGCCCGTCTGCATTTGGTGGAGGTGGCCGACCAGGCTGCTCTGGACGAGTTGCTGGGCCAATTGCATCCGGAGCCTGTTGAAGAAGTCATTCCGGAGGATGACGAGTACGAGACGGACATGGTGCCTTACGAGACCGAACACGCCTCTGCTGAGCCTGTCATCTGGCCGGAGGAGATCGAACGCTTCGTTGCCGAAATTGCCTCTGTGGAATGGACAAACCCTGATGTAGCACAGGTAGCAAAAGTAGAGGAACAAATCACTGTTGGTGACCTGGTGGATTCTTTGGGTCTGGTGAACCAGTTCTCCGCAGAGATGACCGATAAGCAGATCGAGGCCGAGATAAATCTGGTTCTTGCCGCAGGCGACTGGGCTTTCATCAGCATTGAGCCCTTCTTAACCGAGGAAAAGCTCACCATCACCATGCAAAACGGCGAAGTGTATGAAATCGGCGTCACCGATGCCCAGGGTTATGTTGCTACCATGCTGCGCAACCCCACGGTGAACATCAAAACCGGGAGCACTACCACCGCCCATGTTTCCAACCTTAACTTTGCCTTGACAAGCAACGGCCTGGCTCGCGTGACAGGCAAGGCAGTGAATACCGCCGGAACCTACTATTATATCCCCGACAAGATCAACTATCAGGGCAAGGACTATTACATCAACGACGTCGGGAACCTGACCCCGGCGGCCATCAACGGGCGGCATGTGGTGTTTGACGACGATCTTTGCCTTCGCATGCTGGATGCAGAGCAGACCAGCCTGGAGCCGGTGGTGGACCGCATTCTCGCCAGCATGATGGTTTTGAGTGGCCTTGCGAAGGAGAGTGACCTCACCGATGCTGACCGGGCTACGGAGACAGCCAACCCGAAGGGCCTGACAAATGCCCGCGTGGATGAGCTTGCCCAGGCCAACGGCTTCGTTGTCGGCGTAAAGAACGAGACGGACGGCAATCTGTTTGAACTCTTCAAACGCGCCAGGTATGACGCGGAGAACAATATTGTAACCATCGAGCTGAAATATTTCCAGAAGATGAAGAGGGACGTGCCGCTGGACTTCATCTTTGTGTATGATGATTCCGGCACCATGGCTTCCGTCGCCTATAACCATACCACGCAGAAGGACGCGAATAATGCCAATATTCGCTATGCGGCCTCCCAGTCCGTGTGGTGCCGTATTGCCTTGCAGGTCATTCTGAAGGGCATCATGGATCAGCAGGCCAATGGCTATAATATCCGAATGACACCTATAGCCTTTGCTTCAAATGCTTTCTGGGATACCAGCGCCAACCCGTTCTATGCGACCTATGCGGATGCCAAGTATGCAATCGGAAAGTATTATACCTCCGGTGGCACCGAGCACTACAAGGCCATTGAAGCAGCGGGGAGCCTGGCACAGATATCGATCGGTCAGAATCGGAATCCCATTGTAGTCTATTTATCTGACTTTCACTCCAATGCCAACACCGCTCGTGCAAGAACAGCTGCGAATAATCTGCGCGCAATGAGAAACGGAAATGAGCCGGTTCAGGTCTACACCATCCACATGTTCGAGCCGAACTTCCGCTACGACCGCAATATCGCCACGGATACGAACCATATGTACATCCTGAACGATTCCCGCCCGGTGTCTGACCTGCTGACGATCTTTGACACCATCACCAAGGACGCCATCGGCTATTACATCGGTAAGGGCATTAACGTGCAGGACGGCATCAACCCCAACCTTGCTGCCATCTCCGACAGCATCACCATGGCCGTTGAGGCCAACAGCGGCAAGAGCGGCAACAACGTCAACTGGACCTTCTCTGACGACACAACCCGACTCAAGGCCGGCGAGATCTACTCGCAGACTATCACTGTCCAGCTCAAGGACGACGTGGTGTTTTCTCCCAGCATGGAATCGAACTCCACCTGCCATGTGCTGAACTCCACCGATGATGAGGACGGCAACATCATCACGACGGAGGTTAACAAGATCAATGATCAACCGGAACCGAAGGGCGAGCTGCGCATGATCCTCGGCCTGCTGGACGAAAACGGCGGCAAGACCAGCAATGTCATCACCGGTGCGCAATTTGAGCTGTACAGCGGCAGTTCCGCCGCCGGTACCCCAATTTGGACCGGCACGACCGCCACAGCTTCCACGACAGGCGGTACGAATGCGGGTGAAATCGTGATTCCTTTCTCTGCTGCGCCCTTTGCACCGGGGGATACCTATACTCTCAAGCAGACCAGTACCGACACCAATATTGCGATCATGCCCGTCCCAGGCACCTGGACGCTGACCGTGGACTCGAATTATCAGATTCACAGTAGCAATGGCAATGAAGCCGAGACCCCGGCAATGACTGTATCCAAAGGCGAATTTCATATCTGGAACAAGTCGAAGGCAAACACTCTGACGGTACTTGTCCCAGTTGTGATCAAGAAGGTGTGGGACGGGTATACCCCGGTTAACGGCGACAGCATCAGCTTCACTGTCCTCGGCAACGACGGCCAAGGCGGCACGGTTGAGCTCCCGGCCTACAGGACCAACAACAGAACAGACGACACTTTTGATGAACTGGATACTGTGTCGACTCTGAGCGCCGCCGACAGGGATATCAACAATACTCCCTGGACCAAGATCGTGTACGTCCCCGCCACCAGCGGCGAGGGTGCAGCGAAGTTAACCTTCTTTGATACGGCACAGGACAGGTATACCAACGGCTACATGGTCCGCGAGGACGGAATCGCCGTTTCCGCTCCGGACGGTGAATGGACAAAGTCCATTGACACAACTGGGACCGTGCCAGGGGAGAACTATACCTATTATACATATGAGGGGCAGGAGGGCTGGCAGACAGTATCGACGACAAGTGGAGTATCTACATATCATCTAAGAATAAATAAAGAAAAAACGCATAGTGAACTGAAAAGTGTAACATCAATCCAAATTGAATTTACTTATACAACAAGCGGTAGTTCTACACCTATGCAGGCTAAAATGGATATAGGGATCAGTCAAAGAGATTATAGTGGCGGCTCAGGGGATATGTATAACTACCAAATCAAAATTCCAAGCAACTGGGGTAACCTGACAATCACTAAACCTGAATTATTCACGACAAGGTTAGAAGAAGGCCGAACAGTGCGTAAACACTGAAGAAAAGCAAAAAATGAGCTTTCACCCAAAAGATGAAGCCCATTGGTATAGGAAAGGGACTTCAAATTTGGTATAATGCAGTT
>JAILFJ010000135.1 GCA_024697625.1 Oscillospiraceae bacterium | reverse complement strand
GGGGGATCAGCACAAAGCCCTCGGGCTTTCCGGAGCCCAGCTCGCTGCTGCCCCGGTCCACGCTGATGTAGCGGGGGCTCCGGGCGAGGCCCGTGAGGACAAAGCTCCGCTCTCCGAAGTGCGACAGCGTGTCCTCGCTGTTCCCGTCGCTGAGGCGGAGGGTCCTGCCCAGGTCCTTCTCGCTGAAGGCCTTGTTGTCCCCGAGGCACTCGCCGGGGCCTTCGGGCATCCGCCCGGCGGTGAGCTCCGGCACATCGACCGCTTCGGTCAGGGTCTCGAAGTGCCAGACCTTCTCATCTCCGTCCCCGAGGCTCGCCCAGGCGTCGGCAAAGCAGGCCCCCTCGGCGGCCTCCACCCCGTACAGCCCGCGGAAGGCCTCCGCGTCGCTCTCGGTGAGACCGAGGCTGGAGAGCAGCCGGAAGTCGTAGAAGCGCGTCCTGCCGTAGTAGTCCTCCAGCGAGTGCAGCAGGTCCGGCTGCGAGCTCTTGAGCCCCGCAAAAAAGCCCACCCCCAGCGCGACGATGCCGAGGATGGCGAGGAAGCGTCCGAGGCTCTGCCGGATACTGCGCAGCAGCATGCGGTTCAGACAGCGGTTCATCCGGTCACCACTCGATCTCTTCGACGGGGGTCACGGTCTCGTTCCGCGTGACGGACTGGATCCGCCCGCTCCGGACCCGGATCACCCGGTCGGCCATGGCGCAGAGGGCCTTGTTGTGCGTGATGACGATGACGGTCATGCCCCGCTCGCGGCAGCAGTCCTGCAGCAGCTTCAGGATGGCCTTTCCGGTCAGGTAGTCCAGGGCGCCGGTGGGCTCGTCGCAGAGCAGCAGCTTCGGGTTCTTGGCCAGGGCCCGCGCGATGGCGACGCGCTGCTGCTCGCCGCCGGAGAGCTGGGCGGGGAAGTTCTTCTCCCGGTCCCCGAGCCCCACCAGACGCAGGACCTCCCTGGCGTCCAGGGCGTCCCGCGACAGCATCGCCGCGATCTGGACGTTCTCCAGCGCGGTGAGGTTCGGGATCAGGTTGTAGAACTGAAAGACAAATCCCACGTCGCGCCGCCGGTAGTCCGTGAGCTCCTTCGCGCTGAAGGACGAGATCTCTCTGCCGTCCACCGACACAGTCCCCTCCGTGAGGCTGTCCATGCCGCCCAGAATGTTGAGCAGGGTGGTCTTGCCCGCGCCGGACTCGCCGACGATGACGCACATCTCGCCCTTCTCAACGACGAAGCTGGCCTCCCGCAGGGCGGTCACCTCGACCTCGCCGGCCCGGTAGACCTTGCCGACCCCGTCGAAGGAGATAAACGGGGCACTCAGAACTTGAGGCATTTTCGAAGCCGCCTTTCCCTGAAACCTCGTTTAACGTAAGCGTTTTTGCATTTTTTTCAAAAACGCTGACGTTAAATCGATGAAAAAACAATTGACAGATTAAATGAATGGAATATAATGGATACAGATAAAAGGGATGTCACCGGCAGACGGCGGACCCCATTATACATTCTGGCAGAATAGCCGCCGCTATGTTTTCTGAGGACACGGGCGGCTATTTCTGCGGTTTAAATGCACTTCTTAACCAATGTCTCATCATCCAAAGCGGCGTCAATCAGTCTGCTCAGAAATGATGTGTAGCCCTTCCCGTATGCTCGGGAGAAACTCTGAGCTTTTGGAGAGAGTCGGATCGAGGCAGTCTGTTTTGTGCGCGTTTCCTGTCTGACCCTTTTGAACTGCTTCAGCATCGCCTCTGTCATTTCCGGGCTGTCTTCATCAAATACTGGCGGTCTGAGTGCAGCCGCTTCGATCTCCATAATTTCCTCTTCGGTGAGTTCCATACCGATATTATTCATATTCATCGAAATCATCGCCATATTCGTACCTCCTCTTTTCGGATGATGTAGCCGCCCTTGCAGAAATCAGTCTTACGGTATTGCCGTATCGAAGTGTATATACCACAAACAGAATACGACCGACCCTGCCGAGAACATTGTATCTTTCTTCTTGAGAATGCTCTTCATCTTCACGTATAAGCTTATAAGGATCAAGGAACACTTTCGCTGCCGTTTTGAAATGAATACCATGTTTTTTGAAATTGAGCTGTTCTTTTTCATAATCCCATTCATATACGGCATTCAAAAAATCAAATGATTCGTCCACGCGATCACCTCTGTACGTATTGTATCATGTTGCATTGCAAAATGCAATACATCTGGAATGATCACTTGCCAAAACAGGTCCAAAACCATCTTGTAAACAGAGGGTTTTTGTTATATAATACTGTAATGGATTTTTCCTGTTTTATGAGAGGCTTTAAGTAGGAGGATAACGCTATGGCATACATGAGACTCGGCGAACTTCTGGTAGCCGCCGGTGCAATCTCGCAGGAGGAGCTGGAACGCGGTCTGGAACTCCAGAAGGGAGGCAAGGACCGTCTCGGTGACGTCCTGATCAAGAACAACATCATTTCGGAAGACGAGCTGATCCAGGCCCTGCAGATGCAGCTGGGCATCGAGTTCATCGACCTGACCAAGGTGAACATCCCGACGGAGCTGGCGAGCCTGCTTCCCAAGAACATCGCCAAGCAGTACCAGGTGGTGCCGGTGCGGGTGATCAAGGACGAGCTTTACCTCGCCATGAGCGACCCGCTGAACTTCTATGCCATTGAGGAGGTCCGCAAGGCCGTCCGCCGCAAGGTGGTCCCGATGGTGGCGACCAAGGCGGCCATCGCCCACAGCATCCAGGTCCTCTACGGCAACGAGGGCGCCGCCCGCGCCATCGAGGACATGCGCCGCGAGGCCGCGAGCAGCCGCGAGTCCCAGCCGGAGCAGGACAACGCCTTCATCGCCAACCAGCTGGGCGACGACAGCGTCAACAGCGCCCCGACCATCCGCCTCGTCAACAGCTTTATCGAGCGCGCCGTCACCGAGCGCGCCAGTGATATCCACATCGAGCCCCACGAGACCGAGCTTCTGGTCCGCATGCGCATCGACGGCATCATGCGCGACATCATGACCGTGCCCCGCGACCTGCAGAGCTCGGTGATCTCGCGTGTCAAGATCATGGCCGGCCTCGACATCACCGAGCGCCGCGTCCCTCAGGACGGCCGCTTCAACGTCCGCATCCGTGACAAGAGCATTGACCTCCGTGTCTCGACCCTGCCCACGGTCTTCGGCGAGAAGATCGTCGCCCGTCTGCTGGACAAGTCCGGCGGCCACGTCAGCATGGACGGCCTCGGCCTCACCGAGGAGGAGGTCGCCCCGATCAAACAGCTCCTCAACTCCCGCAGCGGCGTCATCCTGATGGTGGGTCCCACCGGAAGCGGTAAGACGACCACCATGTACGGCATGATCAACGAGCTCAACCGCCGCGAGGTCAACCTCGTGACCCTCGAGGATCCTGTGGAGTACAACGTCGAGGGCGTCAACCAGGTCCAGATCAACGA
>JAILFJ010000129.1 GCA_024697625.1 Oscillospiraceae bacterium | reverse complement strand
TTGTTTGGCAGGGTTTTGTTTGGTCACTCAATTCTACCACATTTACGAAGGTAATTCTTCCTTTTTGCTCTTCTTTTCTGCTTTTTTCGTCTTTCTTAAACCTCCGCTTTCTGCTCTCTTTCGTTTTGCGGAAACTCAAGACGAATTATATCTTGAACTTTCCCGGTGAAAAGCTTATAATAACAAAAGTTTTGATTTTTTAGAGAAGAAAGGCAGCGATTATGGCAAAAAAACAGTTCAAGGCCGAGTCCAAAAGACTGCTCGACCTGATGATCAACTCCATCTACACAAACAAAGAGATTTTTCTGCGTGAAATCATCTCCAACGCCTCTGACGCCATCGACAAGCTCTGCTATCTGTCCCTGACCGACGACAGCGTGGGTCTCAGCCGCTCCGACTTCCGGATCGACATCCTCGTCGACAAAAACGCCAGGACCATCACGGTGCGGGACAACGGCATCGGCATGACCATGGCGGAGGCGGAAGCCAACCTCGGTGTGATCGCCAAGAGCGGCACCTACCAGTTCCGGGGCGAGATGGACAGCGAAAAGGCGGAGAACGAGGACCTCTCCATCATCGGCCAGTTCGGCGTCGGTTTCTATTCTGCCTTCATGGTGTCGGACGAGGTGACGGTGATCTCGCGCAAGTACGGCGAGACGGAGGGCGTACGCTGGAACAGCAGGGGCGCCGACGGCTATACCGTATCGGCCTGCGAACGGGAGAGCGCGGGCACCGACGTGATCATGCACATCAAGGAAGACAGCGAAGAAGAGATCTACGGCTCGTACCTGGAGGTCTGGAAGATCAAGGCGCTGGTGAAGAAGTATTCGGACTACGTCCGGTGGCCGATTCACATGGACATCGAGCACCAGGAGCGCTTCGAGACCGAGGAAAAGAACGACGACGGCTCGCCGAAGTACGATTACCGCATGGTGACCGAGAACGAGATCATCAACAGCATGATCCCCATCTGGCAGCGCTCGAAGAACGAGGTGACCGACGACGACTGCATCGCCTGGTATAAGGAGAAGAACCGCGACCGCAAGGATCCCTGCGCTCTGGTGCGGGTCAATGCGGAGGGCGCCGTCAGCTACAAGGCCATGCTGTTCATCCCCGGCGAGCAGAACGAGAATATCTTTGCCGGCGACAACAAGGGCGGAATCACCCTGTATTCCAGCGGCGTCATGATCATGGAGAAGTGCGACAAGCTCGTGCACGAGTATTTTGAGTTTGTCAAGGGCGTGGTGGATTCTCCGGACCTGAGCCTGAACATCTCCCGCGAGCTGCTGCAGCACGACCGCCAGCTCCGCATCATCGGCCAGAACCTCGAAAAGCGCATCAAGGGCGAACTGGAAAAGCTCATGCGCGAGGACCGGCCGAAGTACGAGGAATTCTACAAGAACTTCGGCGTGGATCTCAAGTGCGGCATCTGCGACGAGTACGGCAGGTACAAGGACTTCCTGAAGGACCTGCTGCTCTTCTGGACGGCCGAGGACAAGCAGATCAGCCTGAAGGAATATGCCGAGGGTATGCCGGAGAGCCAGAAGGCGGTGTACTATGCCTCTGCCGACACCCTGAAGCACGCTGTGGCCCTGCCCCAGTGTGAGGAGGTCCGCAAGCGCGGCTACGAGCTGCTGTATCTGACAAGCCCGCTGGATGAGATGGTGCTGCAGAATCTGCGGGAGCTGGACGGCAAGCGCTTCTGCAACGTGGTGACGGACGATCTCGGCTTTGAGACCGAGGAGGAGAAAAAGGCCGCGGAAGAGCGGGATATCGAGAACAGAGAGCTTCTGGATTTCGTGAAGGAATCCGTCGGCGAGAGCATTGAGAAAGCGAAGCTGTCCTCCAAGCTCTCCACCAGGCCCTGCGCGCTGACCACCGAGGGCGGCATCACCCTGGAGATGGAGCGCTACTTCCGGAACGGACCCAGCGAGGAGATGAGAAAGCTCCGGGCCACCAGAGTCCTGGAACTCAACCCCGAGCACCGCGTCTTCACGGTGCTGAAGGAGGCTTTCGAATCTGACCGGGAAAAGGCGGCGAAGCTCGCAAAGATCCTCAACGCCCTGGCGGAGCTGAACGCCGGAGTCGATGTTGAGGATACGGCCGAGTTCACCGACCTGGTGTCCGAACTGTTTTAATGGCAAAGCCCCGACTCGGGATTTATATCCATATCCCGTTCTGCGCCTCCAAGTGCGCCTACTGTGACTTCTATTCCCTGGCCGGCAGCGAGAAGCAGATGCCGGTGTACCACAAGGCGCTGATCGACCATCTGCTGGAGGCCTCTCCCGGCATCCGGAACTATGAGGTGGACAGCATCTACTTCGGCGGCGGAACACCGAGTTATTACGGCGCCGAGCGGCTGCTGGAGCTCTTCGACGTTCTGAAACTCAACGGCAACGTCCGCTTCGACACCGAAGTGACGGTCGAGTGCAACCCCGACAGCATGGACTACAGGTCACTGCTGTCGCTCCGTGAAAACGGGGTAAACCGCCTGTCGGTGGGCATCCAGGCCACGGACGACGAGCTTCTGAAGATGATCGGACGCCGTCACAACTGGGCCCAGGCACAGAACGCATACTTCGCCGCACGGCGCGCCGGGTTTGACAACATCAGCGTCGACCTGATGTACGGCCTGCCCAGCCAGACCAAGCGGGACTGGGCGGAGAGCCTCGCGCGGATCGTGGAGCTGCACCCGGAGCACGTCTCCTGCTATGCGCTGAAGCTGGAAGAGGGAACCGCGATGTACAGGGATTACCGGAACAGCCCGCTGCTGCCGGACGACGACGAGCAGGCGGACATGTATTCGTATGCGGCACAGATGCTGGAGCGCTACGGCTATAAGCAGTATGAGATCTCGAACTTCGCCGCTCCCGGCTTCGAGTCCAGACACAACATGAAGTACTGGCGCCTGGACGACTATATGGGCTTCGGCCCCTCGGCGCACTCCTGTGTCGGGAACCTGCGCTACAGCTTTGTCCGGGATCTGAAGCAGTACAGCTACGGCGTCAGCCGCCACGTCAGCATCACGGATGAGTACGAAGAGATCGACACGCTGGAACGGGCTGTGGAATACCTGATGCTGGGCATGCGCACCAACCGCGGCATCGAAGAGCAGGAGTACCGCGAGCACTGCCAGAGTGACTGGAAGCCGGTCCTGCAGGTGCTGAAAGCCTTCCGCGCCAAGGGCTGGGCCGTACTGGAAGAAGACGGAAGATGGCACTTCACGGTCTCCGGCTTTCTGCTCTCCAACCAGCTGATCGGGATTCTGCTGGAGGCTCAGGCCGGCGCCCGCCTGGACAACACGCCCTGGATGTACCGCCCGGACCGACCGGAGCAGGATGTCAGCCTCCCGCGCAGTGAGGAGGAGCTCTTCCGGGACATGGTTCAGAAGAAAAGCAGCACGTAATCAACTGACAGTTACCAGAGGCAGGAATGCCGGCAGCAGAAATGCAGGAGGCAGGAATGCACAGAAAGAGGAATGCATAAAAAGAGAAAGACAAGCCGCTTCGGGCAGCGCCTCACCATGGCCCTCAGCCTGATCATGATCTTCGCCCTGCTCTTTGCCGGAGGAGCACTGTATGCCGGCTGGCAGATATCGGAGAGCGACAGGAACCTTCCCAACCTGACACTGGAGGGTGTGGAGGTGGGGGGCCTGACCCGCGAGGAGACCCTGCAGAAGCTCCGCGCGGCCGGCTGGGACAGCCTGAACGAGGTCCCTCTCGAGGTGAGCTTTCCGCTGGGCCTCAGCCTGCAGCTGGACCGCATGCAGGCGGGAGCAATCCTGACCGCAGCAGACGCCGCAGAGGCAGCCTACGCCTACGGGCACGGAAGCCACTGGTTTGACAATCTGGAGACCTGGCTGAAGACGCGCCTGTCCAGAACCCCCGTGAGCCCGATCACCGGACCGCAGACGGAAGCGGATCTGAACCAGAACTATCTGCTGGCGAATATCCGAACGGTGACGGAGCGTTTTGACGAGCTGACCTCGGACAGAAACGTGCATCTGGACACGGAACATGGGAGAATGACCATGATCAAGGGAGGGGGAAGCATCCGCCTTGACCAGAACCGGATCCTCGCAGCCGTGTCGCGGGCGCTTCTCGACGGCGCGCGGGAGCTGCAGTGGACGGAGATCAGCGGGGAAGTGGTGACCCCGGACTTCGAATCGGTGTACGCACAGGTCCAGGCAGACATGCACGACGCGTATTTTGATTCGGAGGCCCATGAGATTGTCCCGGAGTCCTACGGCTGCAGCTTCGACACAGGGGCGGCCGCCGCAATCTGGGAGCAGGCAGCGGTCGGGGAGGAGATTGAGATCCCGGTGGATCTGCAGAAACCCTTCATCACGGCAGAGCTTCTGCGGTCCTTCCTGTTCCGGGACCGGCTGTGCTACATGACCACCGACTTCCGGGGCAGCAGCGGCAACCGCATCAACAACATCGACCTTGCCGCACGAAAGCTGGACAACGTGGAAATCTGGCCGGGCGAGAGCTTCTCGTACAACACGGTGATCGGCCAGCGCACGGAGGAGGCAGGCTTCCTCATCGCAGGGGCCTATGCCGACGGCGAAGTGACCGAAGAGGTAGGCGGCGGGATCTGTCAGGTCTCCTCGACCCTCTACTGCGCGGCGATGTATGCGCAGATGACCACCCTGCAGCGGCAGAACCACTATTTTGCGGTCGGCTATCTCTCGATGGGCTACGACGCCACCGTGAGCTGGACCTGGCCGGACTACAAATTCCGCAACGACCGGGATTTCCCCGTGAAGATCCTGACCTATGTGGACGACCACAGCATCACGGTGGAGTTCTGGGGCACGGACCTGGACGGCAGCCGGGTCAGCCCGTATACCAAAACCTGGGACGTCTTCGATGAGGAATACCCGAATGTGGTCATCGGTCACGGAGCGACGACCTTCCGACAGATCCTGGACGCCAGCGGAAATGTGATCAAAACCATCGAAGAGCCCACCGGCATCTATTACCTCCATGACGAACTAATCGACTGGCCGCCCGAAAAGCTTGCGAAAGACGCGGCGGCCGCTACGGCGAGCCTGACGCTCGGCCTGAGCTGATACCGGCTGAAACACCTGTATTCCGGGGAGACGTCCCACTTATCATATCGCTTCTGCGAAAGGAGAACCCACATGTCAAAACCCACCTTCTACATCACAACCCCCATTTACTATCCTTCCGATAAGCTGCACATCGGCCATACCTACTGCACCGTAGCCACCGATGCCATTGCCCGCTACAAGCGTCTGACGGGATACGATGTCATGTTCCTGACGGGCACCGACGAGCACGGACAGAAGATCGAGGAGAAGGCAAAGGAGGCCGGCGTCACTCCCCAGGAGTTTGTCGACCGGATCGTCACCGGGAAGTGCGGAATCCTCGACCTGTGGAAGCTGATGAACATCTCCAACGACCGCTTTATTCGCACGACGGACGACTATCACGTGACCTCGATCCAGAGAATCTTCCGGAAAATGTACGACAACGGCGATATCTATAAGGGCGCCTACAAGGGAAAGTACTGCACCCCCTGCGAGAGCTTCTGGACCGAGAGCCAGCTCGTGGACGGGAAGTGCCCTGACTGCGGACGCCCGGTGCACGACGCCGAGGAGGAGGCCTACTTCTTCCGTCTGTCCAAATACGCAAAGCCCGTACAGGAGCTGCTGGAGAGCGGTGAGTTCCTGAAGCCGGCATCCCGTGTCAACGAGATGATCAACAACTTCATCAAGCCCGGTCTGGAGGACCTCTGCGTCTCCCGCACCAGCTTCACCTGGGGCATCCCGGTCGACTTTGACCCGGGCCACGTGGTCTATGTCTGGGTGGACGCACTGTTCAACTACGCCACGGCGATGGGCTATATGAACGAGCGCTATGACGACTATGCCAGATACTGGCCTCCCGTAAACATTGTCGGCAAGGAGATCGTACGCTTCCACTCCATCATCTGGCCCGCGATGCTCATGAGCGTGGGTGAGCCGGTCCCCAAGCAGGTCTACGGTCACGGCTGGCTGGTCATCGACGGCGGAAAGATGTCCAAATCCAAGGGCAACGTCGTGGATCCCTATGTGCTGGCTGAGAAATTCGGCGTGGACGCGCTGCGCTTCTTCCTGCTGCGGACCTTCCCGTTCGGCTCTGACGGCAACTTCTCCAATGAGCTGCTGATCAACACCATCAATACGGACCTGGCGAACTCTCTCGGCAACCTGGTCTCCCGCACCACTGCGATGATCGAGAAGTATTTCGGCGGTACGCTGATCCCTGAGCGCGAGGCCGAAGCCATGGACGAGGAGCTTGTCGAGATGATCCGGGGGACGGCAGAAAAGTATGCCGCCCAGATGGATGCCTTCCAGCTCCACCTCGGCCTGGAGGAAGTCTTCCGCCTGATCCAGCGCGCCAACAAGTACATCGACGAGACAGCCCCCTGGGTGCTGGGCAGGGACGAGACAAAGAAGGCCCGCCTGGCGACCGTCCTGTATAACCTGCTGGAGGCGCTGCGCGTATCACTGATCCTGCTGACTCCCTTCATCCCGGAGAGCTGCGACAAGGCATTTGTCCAGATCGGTGCGGAGCGTGAGGCCAGAACCTGGGCTGCCGCCTCGGAATACGGCGTGCTTCCAGCCGATGTCAGCGTGCGCAAGGGCGAGACCCTTTTCCCGCGCATTGACACGGCAAAGATGCTGGAGGAGCTCGAAAAACTGCACCAGACTGCGAAAAAACCGGAGTCAAAGCCTGTCCTTCCGGATGTGACGATAGACGAGTTTGCCAGATGTGACATGCGCGTATGCAAGATTCTGCGCTGCGAAGCGGTCAAAAAGTCCGAGAAACTTCTCAAGTTCGCCCTGGACGACGGCAGCGGCACCGAGCGCCAGATTCTCTCCGGGATCCACAAGTTCTATGAACCGGAAGACTTGGTCGGCAAGAAGGCGGTCGCGATCCTGAACCTCCCACCGAGAAAGATGATGGGCATGGAATCCAACGGCATGCTGCTCTCCGCGGTGAAGGAGATCGACGGGAAAGAGGTCCTGCACCTGATGCTCGTCGACGACGATGTCCCCGTGGGCTCCCAGCTCTGCTGACAGCAGTCCGCATCCCATCATCCTCATAATTCAAAAAACAGCCCCGCAGCATTTTTTACACAATGCCGCGGGGCGATTTTTATTCAATCCTGGACTAACAGGCTTCTATTTCCTTGATGTTATATTCGTTTCCGGTGACCAGGAAGGTATTCGGACTGCCGCAGTGCGGACAGATTTTGCCCTGGGGGATGGTCGGATAAGTGCCTGTACAGTCCTGGCAGTAGGTGACAGCCTTCAGCTCTTCGATCCTGAGCTCCGTCTGCTGGAAGTGGTCGGTCTTTTCCCGGGCGTAGAGCCAGAAATCCTGAAGATATTCCGGAATGATCCCGCTGACCTCTCCGACCTCCAGGGTGATGGAAGAGACGGCCTTCAGGTCGTTCTCCTCCATCAGCTTCTCCACTGTGTCGATGACGTAGTAGATGGTCCCCAGCTCGTGCATGGATTACCCCTTGCGGATGATCCGGACGCTCTTTTTGGCGACGTTCTTCAGCAGCGGGCCGACCTTGTCCTCGCAGCGGATCATCGTGGAGGCCTCCGGCACGTCGCGCTCCAGATGGATGGCGTCGAACATGCATCTCGTCGTGCAGAGGCCGCAGCCGATGCATCTGTTCCGGTCAACGATGGTGACACCGCAGCCCAGGCAGCGGCTGGCCTCGGCCTTGACCTGCTCTTCCGTGAAGGTGAGGCGGTCATGCTCGAAGGATCTGGCCTTGGCGGGATCGTGCTGAATCTCCTGACGGGCAGGGCGGTCGAAGCTGTCGACACCGAGGACCACATCGTCCTTGTTGAGCTCGTAGAACTCCCGCAGATTACGGCCTCTGGTGAGGCTCTGTCCATCCTGCACAAAGCGATGGAGCGACTCGGCACCCTCGCGGCCGGCGGCGATGGCGTCAATGGCGAACTTCGGTCCGGTGTAGACATCACCGCCGACAAAGATGTCGCTCTGCGCGGTCTGATAGGTGACGGCATCCGCTTCCGCGTTGCCTTTTTTGCCTGTCTTGAGCGCGCCGACATCCAGGCTGCCCCAGTCAATGCTCTGACCGACTGCGGAGAGCACGGAATCGACCTCGATGGTCTCAAACTTTCCGGTTCCGACCGGCTGTCTTCTGCCCTTTGCATCGGGCTCACCCAGCTCCATGAGTTCGACCTTCAGGCCGGTCACCCTGCCATCCTTGCCGATGATCTCAGAAGGAGCGTTCAGGAAGCAGAACTTCACGCCTTCCGCCTTTGCCTCGGCGATCTCTTCCTTATCTGCCGGCATCTCGGCTTCGCTGCGGCGATAGACGACGAAGGTCTCGGCGCCAAGGCGGACAGCGGTCCGGCAGACATCCATGGCGACATTGCCGCCGCCGATGACGGCACATTTCTTCCCGACCTCGGGCTTTCCGCCCAGATTGACCTCGCGCAGGAAGTCCACACCGCCGTACACACCCTGAAGCTCCTCTCCGGGGATGTTGAGGCGGGAGCTCTTCTGTGCACCGATGGCGACATAGAAGCCCTTGTAACCCTCGTCGCGAAGCTGCTGGATGGTGACGTCCTTTCCGACTTCCGTGTTCATCCGGAACTTCACGCCCATTCTTTCGAGAATGTCGATCTCGCCCTTCAGTGCGCTGCGATCCAGACGGTAGCTGGGGATCCCCATGATGAGCATGCCGCCCGGCTGCGGATTGCGGTCGAAGACGGTGATGTTGACATAGCCCATGCGCGCAAGGTAGTATGCACAGCTCAGACCCGCCGGGCCGGCGCCGATGATGGCGACCTTCTCCTCATAGTCCTTGTCAATGGGGCGGCGGCGAAGCAGCTCGGGAACGTAGCGGTCTTCACTCTTCAGATCCTGCTCTGCGATGAATTTCTTGATCTCGTCGATCGCGAGCGCCCTGTCAACAGCGCCGCGGGTGCAGGCGTCCTCACAGCGGCGGTTGCAGACATAGCCGCAGACGGAGGGGAAGGGATTGTCCTGCTTGATGAGCTTCAGCGCGTCGAGATAACGGCCTTCCTTGGCAAGCTTGATATAGCCCTGGATGGCGATGTGCGCCGGGCAGGCGGTTTTGCAGGGAGCCGTGCCGGATTCGTGGCAGTTCTTGCGGTTGTCGTAAACATAGTTCGGGTTCCACTTGTCCTTGCCCCACTTGAGACCAGTGGGCAGCTCCTGAACCGGGTACTCGACCTCACCATGTTTCGTACAAAGCTTCTGGCCAAGCTTGACGGCTCCGGCCGGACAGACCTCAACACACTTGCCGCAGGCGACGCAGTTGTCTTTGTCCACGTGGGCGCGGTAAGAAGAAGCGGAGAGGTTCGGCGTGTTGAAGTACTGGCTTGTCCGCAGGGCGAAGCAGACGCCGAGATCGCAGTTGCAGAGACCGAAAATCTTGTCTTCGCCGTCGATGTTTGTGACCTGATGGACATAGCCGTTCTCTTCGGCGCGCTGGCAGATCTGCAGCGCTTCCTCCTTCGTGATGGGACGGCCTTTGCCGGTCTCTATGAGGTACTGGGCAAAGTCGCCGAGGCCGATGCAGCAATCGTCCTGAATCTCGCCGGAGCCCTCACCGAAGAGACGTCTGGCGTTGCGGCAGGAGCAGTAGCCCACGGAAAGCTTTCCCTCATATTTGTCCAGCCAGTGGGAGATATGCTCGATGGAGATGGACTTGTTCACTGCGTTGATCGCCTTCTCCACAGGAATAACATGCATGCCGACACCGTTTCCTCCCGGCGGGAACAGGTGCGTCTTGCCCTCCAGAGGAAGGAAGGTCATCTGGTCAAAGCTGGATGCGAGCTCCGGATACTGCTCGACCTGCTTGAGAACCATGTTGGTCATCTCGGCAATGCCGGGAACAAAGAGCTGGACATACCACTGCTTCTCATGCTGCGGATTCTCCCAATTATATTCCACGATCCCGTGCATGGCCGCATCGGTCAGAAGCTCCTCGACCCGCTGCTCGCTTTTCCCGGTCAGCTTTGCAATCTCCGCAGTGGTCTTTGGCTTGCGAAGGCCCATCTTCAGCATGATCTCAGCGATCTCGTCACTGCTGCAGGCACGATCCAGAATGATGTACTCAGGATCATTCTCGGTCAGACGCTTCAAGCCAAATTTATAGGGAATCCTGTCCGTAATCATTTTGCCAAGGTCAAATAAAATCTCTCTTGCCATGAATACTCTCCTTTCAATAAATAAAACCCGGTCATTTTGAAGGTGCAAAGACTCATTTTCTGTGCGCAATCTACACATTCCTATGCTGTACTATATCACATAAACAATGGTTTGTCACGGCTAACAGACGGCAAAAAACAATACGGCAGAAAAATATTTGCGCAAGCCATCACTATATGTTATAATGTCTAAACAGATTGGGAAAGGAGAACAGGACAGATGGCGAGCGGAACAAAAGAAGCCCTGGCAGAAGCGCTGCGCAAAATGATGACGGTGAAGCCGATTGACAAAGTCACGGTCAAGGATATCGTCGAAATCTGCGGAGTAAACCGACAGACCTTCTACTACCATTTCGACGATGTGGATGATCTCCTGGAATGGGTATTTGAGCAGGATTCCGACCGGGTCTTTCCACACGAAGTGATCTATGACCACTGGCTGGAGGATATGATGGTCTATTTTGACTATCTGGAGTCGAACAGCAGCTTTACCCTGAACGTTTACAACTCCAACAGCAGGCTCTATATGCTGCGTTATCTGAAGGAGAGGATGGAGGAATGTATCCGGAGCTTCGCGGTCATTGCCTCTGAGGGCAAGAACATCAGCCGGCAGGATTTCGACTTCATCGTGAAGTTTTACGCAAACTGCGCCATCGGCTTCATCTCGCAGTGGATGGACCTGGGGATGCAGCTCCCCAGAGAAATCACCCGGGAGCGTATCCTGAAGGTCATGGATCAGAGCGTAGAGAACCTGATCGCAAGATTCGAGAATCCGTAAATCCGGCAGATATCCGGCAGAAATAAAACGCACCCACCTCTGTATGATCACGGAATGATCATAGGTGGGTGTTTTCATCCGCCGAAGGGAATCAAGCAACCGTTTCGGCGGTGACTCACAGAGAATTCCGGCCAGGGCTGTGCGTCCCGGGCCCGGCATTCAGACAGCGGTCTGCAGAGCCTCAATCCGGCATGATGCCGAGGAAGTTGGAGGGATTCGGATCAGGGGTCCCCTGAGCAGGCCTGCTCTCACCGGCGGGGACAATAATCACGCCGCCACTGCCGGCAGAAGGATCATCATAGATGACCGCAGGGCCGCTGCCATAGCTGCCGCCTGTGACATAGTTGCTCTTTACATATCCGGTCAGACCGCCGATAATGACCTCGGTCCAGCCGTTTTCCACTCCGATGATATCGACAGGAGTGCCGACATCAAAAGTCCCAAGGGTCCGGGCACTGTTGCTGGGACCGCCGTGGAGCACGACGCCATTTGCATTCAGATAGCCGGGAACGGCATTGTCAGGTACAAAATAACCGTCCGGGTTGATCGTGGAGGCAAAATTGGCATCCGGCGAATAGGGCGTCGGGGTCGGGCTGGGAGAGGCGGAAGGCGAGGGCGAAACCGTGGGTGACGCTGCGGGAGAAGCAGAGGCTCCGGGACTCGCTGCAGGATCCGGCGTAGTGGCCACACTGACCGTCGGTGAAACCGAGGGCATCGGCATCGGTACAGTGGTCACACTGACCGAGGGGACGGCAGAGGGCGTCGGCGTCGGGGTCGGGCTGGGGGACGGTGGCGGAGTCTCGATCACAATCTCACTGGGCGGGACGGACGGGGTATCCGCAGCAGGTACGGTATTACGCTCACCGCAGGCGGCCAGCGAGAGAACAAGGACAGCAATCAGCAGAATGATCCCTGTAAAACGTATTTTCTGGTTCATAGCATCCTCCTGTAGAAACAGAAATCGCAAATGTAATTTTGCGTAACCTATATTATACCAAAATGTAATCTTTGTCAATGAAAAAAGCAAATCTCACGAAATCTTAATAAACTTTCATAATTTGGGCTTTTCTTGCAGGCAAAACTGTGCTACGATACCGGGCTGAAAGATCAGAAAACTCCGGAGGGCTTTGAAAAGAAGCGCCGGAGCCATCCTGTATTTACACAGTACTTTTACAGCATAAGAGATATAGTTATAAGGGAACAGACAAGATGAGAAAGAAATTCAGAAGATTCCTGATTCTGCTGGCTCTGGTTGCGGTGGTTGCGGCTTTCCTAAGCTGGAAGTTTCAGAAGAGCACGGACACTGACCTGTTCAGCATCCTCACAGGAGAGCAGGAGGGGACAGAATCTGCCACCGACCGCCTGAAGGCATTTCTGAACAGAACTTCGGGCTTGACGGACGACGAACTGCGTCAGGAGATCCGCAAGCTTGCCTCAGAGAAGAACATCAGGCTGACGGAGACTCAGGTGCAGCAGCTGCTGGACCTCTGCCGGATGATGGAGAAGCTCAACCCCGAGCAGCTGAAAGAGCGCGCAGAGAGCCTGCAGAAGCTGCTCAGGCGGGCCGGAGAGGCGAAGGATAAGATCTCCGGACTTCTGGAGATGGCCGAATCGCTGATATCCATGGGAAGAGTAACGGCGGGCCATCCCGCGGACATTGCAGACGGCGTTGGGAGAGCGATGCAGGGGAGTAGCGATCCTGCGGAAGCAGACGGCATCATGGGTGGCAGAGGCATATGAATGAGGAAAAACTGAGGCAGATCTGCAGACGCCGTGAGGAGCTGCGGCAGCGGATGGAGGAGCCGGAGACCTGGAGAGACCCGGAGCTTGCGGCAAAGTACCGGAAGGAGCTGCTGGAAATCACACCGGTCGCAGACGCCTATGCGGCATGGCTTGAAACCTGTGATTCTTTAAAATCAACCGAGGAAATGCTCTCCGACCCGGATCTGCATGAGCTCGCGCTGGAGGAGAAGCAGGCACTGCTGAGCAGGAGAGAGCGCCAGGAGAATGAGCTGAACCTGCTGCTGCTTCCGAAAAACCAGGACGACGACCGGAACATCATCATGGAGATCCGGGCCGGAGTCGGCGGTGAGGAGAGCGCGCTTTTTGCGTCTGACCTCTATCGAATGTATGCCATGTATGCCGAAGCCAGAGGCTGGAAACCTGAGATCGTGAATGTCAGCGAGACGGAGCTCGGCGGAATCAAGGAGCTGGTCTTTCTGATCCAGGGGGACGGCGTCTATGGGCGGCTGCGCTTCGAGGGCGGAGGTCACCGGGTTCAGCGTGTTCCGGTAACGGAGTCCGGCGGGAGAATCCACACTTCCGCGGCTACGGTCGCTGTCCTTCCACAGGTGGAGGAGTCGGATTTTGAGCTGGATATGAATGACCTGCGGATCGATACCTATCGGTCGTCCGGCGCGGGAGGACAGCATGTCAACAAGACCGAGAGCGCCATACGGGTGACGCACATCCCGACCGGGCTGGTGGTCGAATGTCAGGACGAGCGCAGCCAGTACAAGAACAAGGACCGTGCGCTCTCAATTCTGCGCTCCAAACTCTATGAGATGGAGGAAAAGCGAAAACGGGATGCTCTGGCCGCGGAGAGAAAGAGTCAGATCGGGAGCGGCGATCGCAGCGACAGAATACGGACTTATAACTTTCCGCAGAACCGGGTAACCGACCACCGGCTGACCGGCGAGGGACGGAGCTTCAATCTTGACGCAGTGATCAACGGGAACCTCGATCCGCTGCTGGATGCCCTGATTGCTGCCGATCAGGCGGAAAGGCTGGCGGAACAGGGATGAGAACCGAAGTCATCACCGACAGAATCGAGGCTGCGGCCGAACTCCTGCAGAGGGGAGGCCTGGCAGCTGTTCCGACGGAGACCGTCTATGGTCTGGCGGGAAACGGTCTTCGCCCGGAGATTATTGAGAAAATCTATACGATCAAGGGACGACCCGCTGTAAAACCGATTTCTCTGATGGTATCCGGAGAAGAGGCGATCCGGGAGCTCTGCTGTGACGTACCGGAGCAAGCAATCCAGCTCGCACACAGATTCTGGCCGGGACCGTTAACTCTGGTTCTGCGGGCCCGGGCGGGGATTCCTTCCGTTCTGCGGGCGGGCGGTGAAACCGTCGGGTTGCGCTGCCCGAAGCAGGAGCAGACGCTGCGGCTTCTGAGGATGCTTGATTTTCCCCTGGCTGTTCCATCTGCAAATCCCTCCGGGGCACCAAGCCCGAAAAGCGCCGAAGAGGTGATGCGCTACTTTGACGGGAAAATCGAGGCTGTGATCGACGGGGGAGTCTGTGACCTGGGCATCGAATCGACCGTGCTGGATATGAGCTCGGTCCCGTACCGTGTTCTGCGGCAGGGCGCGATTCCCGAGGAGGAGATCTCCGATGCACTCACGGACGTGCTGTACATCGTCGGCATCACGGGGGGCAGCGGCTGTGGGAAAACAACGGCACTGGAGCCCCTCAGAGAGCGGGGAGCGGCGGTGCTGGACTGTGATGAAGTCTACCACGAGTTACTGCAGCATAACACTGCGATGATCGAAGAGCTCGGTCAGCGCTTTCCGGAAGCATACCGCCGAGACTGCCAGGGAGGGAGAGAGGCCCCGGATCCTGTCCTGTGCGGGGATCCGGCCGGATCCATCGGAAGCATCGACCGGAGAACGCTCGCGAGACTGGTGTTTCAGGATGCCGGAGCCCTGCGGGATCTGAACGGAATCACGCATCGGTATATCACGGAAGAGATCAGAAACCGGCTGCGTCAGCACGCAATGCAGGGCGGCAGACTCGCAGCGCTGGATGCCGTCGAGCTCATAGACAGCGGCCTTGCGGAGCAATGCGACCTGCTTCTGGGGGTGACGGCTTCTGAGGAGACCCGGCTGAAACGCATTACAGAGCGCGACGGGATCGGCCGGGAGGCTGCCCTTGCCAGAATCCGAGCCCAGAAGCCGGAGACATACTATCGGCAGCACTGCGATGCGGTACTGGAGAATAACGGGAGCAGAAGCGAATTCCTGCAGAAGCTGGAGAGCGTTCTGTCAGAGAGAATACAGGCAGCGGACCGCTGAATCCCGCAGGACTGGAGATTAAAAAAACGGCCGGCACACTGCCTGAAATGCCGGTTATCATATGGAGGACAATGAAATGGAAGACAACATGGAACTGAGAGAGCAGCTTTTCTACGAGCAGAAAAACGGCTATGACCGTCTCAGCACGGAAGAGAGCATCCGGATGAACCGCTATTGCCGGGAATACATGGAGTTTCTGAATGAGGCGCGCACGGAGCGTGAAGCGTCCCGCTATGCGATCCGGAAAGCGGAGGAATACGGATTCCGCCCCTTCACCCCGGGAGATCCGCTGCTGCCCGGCGATAAGATCTATGTCAGCAACCGCGGCAAGTCCCTGATGCTCGCCGTGATCGGAGCGCGCAGCCTTGCGGAGGGAGCGGTCATAGCAGGGGCGCATATCGACTCCCCGCGTCTCGACCTGAAGCAGATTCCTCTCTATGAACAGGACGAACTGGCCTATCTGCGTACACATTACTATGGCGGCATCAAGAAGTATCAGTGGGTGGCGATTCCCCTCGAACTGCACGGCGTGGTCGTACTGAAGAGCGGAGAGACGCTGGATATCTGCATCGGCAGGGAAACGGATGAGCCGAAGTTCGTGATCACGGATCTCCTGCCGCATCTGGCGCAGGAACAGATGAAGAAAACCATGTCCGATGGAATCACCGGAGAAGGCCTGAATATCCTGATCGGCAGCGCCCCGTACGCAGACGACGGCAAAGACCGTGTGAAGCTCGCAGTACTGTCGCTGCTGAACGACGCATACGGCATTACCGAGGAAGATTTTCTTTCTGCAGAGCTGACCGCCGTACCGGCTTTCGACGTGACCGAGATTGGCCTGGACCGCTCCCTGATCGGAGGCTACGGTCATGACGATCGCGTATGTGCCTGGGCGGAGCTGAAGGCGCTGTTTGACCTGAAAGAGATTCCGGACAGAACCTGTATCTGCATTCTGGCCGACAAAGAGGAAGTGGGATCCGACGGCGTCAGCGGCATGCAGAGCGCGGCATTCGACTTCTTCATGGCTGACCTCTGCGAGACCCAGAGCGTCCCGGTGCGGCGCTGCCTGGAGAAGAGCTTCTGCCTCTCCGCAGACGTGACAGCGGCTTTCGATCCACTGTATCCGGATGTCTCGGAAAAGCGAAGCGAGTCCAAGCTTAACCATGGCATGGCCGTATGCAAATTCACAGGCTCGAGGGGAAAATCCGGTACCAGTGACGCTTCCGCCGAGATCGTCGCCAGACTGCGGGGACTCTTTGAACGTCATCAGGTCATCTGGCAGCTCTGCGAGATGGGCAAGGTCGACCAGGGCGGCGGCGGTACGATCGCAAAATACATGGCGAACCGCAACATCGATACCATTGATGCAGGCGTACCTGTACTGAGCATGCATGCTCCTTTCGAAATCGTCTCGAAGCTCGACTGCTACATGACCTACAAGGGCATCCTGGCTGCCTACTGCGGCTGAAGCCGGGAGTGCTGCAATAACGCCGCAGAAAAGCAAAACCTCCTGCTGTAACGCGTACATCAGGAGGTTTCCGCTCATCCATGAGAGGAGTACAGACCATGAGACAGGATACACAGTATGAACGTATGAGGAAGGGACTGCTCTATGATCCGGGAGATCCTGAGATTATGGAGGAACAGGTTCCGTTTCAGGACCGGCTCTGGGAATTCAATCAGCTCAGGCCTTCCGAGTATGATGCGAAGCAGCAGTATATGCATGATGTTTTTGCAGAGTGCGGCGACGACAGCTATATTGAGCTTCCGCTGCGAGCCAACTGGGGCGGACATCACCTTCATCTTGGAAGCGGCGTTTATATAAACAGCAATCTGACGCTGGTAGACGACGGACAGATCTATGTCGGAGACAGGGTGATGATCGGGCCTAATGTGACGATAGCCACGGCAAATCACCCCATCCTTCCCGAACTGCGGGAACGCGGGCTGCAATATAACCGGGATGTGGAGATCGGAGACAATGTCTGGATCGGAGCAGGTGCGGTGATCTGCCCCGGCGTACGGATCGGCCGGAACTCGGTCATCGGGGCGGGCAGCATCGTAACACGGGATATTCCGGAAGACGTCCTGGCTTTCGGAAACCCGTGCAGAGTGCAGCGTTCGATCTCGGCGGAGGACCGGGAATTCTTCTGGAGGAGGGAAAGAATCGACTGGGATAAGCTCGGATAAGAGGCAAGGCACCCCCCCTCTTCCAGGCGGCAAAGCCTCCCAGAGCTACTCAGATGCTTCCATTCCTCAGAGCCCGTGCAACCCGGGCTCAGCCGCGGCGGAGCAGACCGACCGCTACGTCGTTTACGTTGGTGCCCGTCGGGCCTGTGAAGAGCAGGCCTCCGATCGCAGCGAGCGCCGTGTAGGCGTCGTTGTTTTCGAGACTGTCGAATACGCGGATCCCCTGCCCGTAAAGTGACGCATAACTTTCATAATCAACATAGCCTCCGGCAGCGTCCGTAGGCCCGTCCGTTCCGTCGCTCCCGACCGAGAAGAGCGCAGCACCGGGGACAGCAGCAAGCATCGGTGCTGCGGCGAGGGCAAGCTCCTGATTCCGACCGCCCTTTCCGGTTCCGTGCAGATGCACAACGGTCTCTCCGCCTGCGATGAAGGCGACAGACTTCCCGTCTGCCGCGTGACTCATGAGGATGCTTGCAAGAAAGCTTCCTGCTTCTCTTGCCTCACAGCAGAGACGGTCAGAGAGAAAGACCGGCTGGTACCCGAGCGCTCTGCAGGCCTCTGCTGCGGCAGCACACAGTTCCCGCACTGACCCTGTGATACGTGTCTCCACGTTTGAAAGCTGCTTGGGCGTCTCCACCTCAAGCAGGGCCCGGGCCTCCGGTGACAGCTTCAGGGAGCAGCGGTCGGCAATGCTCAATGCCTGGGCACAGGTGCTGCTGTCCGGACAGGCAGGGCCGCTGGCAATCATATCCAGAGGGTCGCCGAGTATATCGCTTAAAACAACGCTGAAGATACGCGCAGGAGCACAAGCGAGAGCAAAACGCCCGCCTTTCACGCCGCTCAGTCTTTTCCTGACCGTATTGATCTCTACGATGTCAGCCCCGCTTGCCAGAAGCTGCTGCGTGATGTCCTGAAGCTCACTCTCCGGGATGAGAGGCCGCTCGAACAGGGCGCTGCCTCCGCCGGAGATGAGCAGAATGACGCTGTCCTCGGTTGAGAGGGCCCGAACACAGTCCAGTGCCTTTTCCGAAGCGAGAAAGCCGTTCCTGTCGGGGAGCGGGTGACCGGCTTCATAGCAACGGATACCGGAGATCTCGCCCATCACGTGACCGTATTTGGTGATGACGACTCCATCATCGACCCGCTCCAGCAGATCCACCGCCGCCTTTGCCATCTGCCAGGCTGCTTTTCCAACAGAGACGAGGACGGTTTTTCCTCTGCCTGGCCTGAAATCGGCCAAGGCCCGCCGCACAGCCTCGTCCGGCAGCACGGCGGCAATGCTGTCAGCCACTATTTTTTCTGCGTCTTGTCTGAGTCTCTGATCCATAACATCTTCCTCCGCCGCTCGGCAAAGCTTACGCCGGAAAATAGCCTGGGCTCTGTCCTGAACGGGCTGTTTCTTCTTCCGTCAGTTTGTATTATATGCAGATGCAGGAAGAAGTCAACTGCACTCCCAGACGGATGCAAAGGAAAAAATAAATTTGATTTTCTATGGAAATCATAAAAACGCTATGTTATAATACCAAAATGTGAATTTTTGTGATGGGGTGGTGCTCAGCATGAAATGTCCGTTCTGCGGCTATACCGAGAGCAAAGTGATTGATTCCCGACCTGCTGAAGGATATACGACGATCCGGCGGCGAAGAGAATGCCTTTCCTGTCAGAAACGCTTTACGACCTATGAGACCATCGAAAGAATGCCGCTTGTCGTTGTGAAACGGGACGGTTTCCGCCAGTCCTTCGACAGAGTCAAGCTGATTAACGGCATGGTTCGAGCCTGTGAAAAACGTCCGGTCCCTCTGCAGAAACTGGAAGCCATTGCCGATGAAATCGAGCAGGAGCTGCAGGGAAATCTCGAACGAGAGATCAGCACGGTTGCAATCGGCGAGATGGTCATGAAGAGGCTGAAGGAGGTCGATGAGGTCGCTTATGTGCGGTTTGCGTCGGTCTATCGCAGCTTCAAGGATATCAACACCTTCATGGAGGAACTCAGCAAACTCCTGACGGAACAGAAATAGGAGCAGACCCGGATGAAAACGGTTATTCTTGAAAGAGAGGCGCTCTATGAACAGGCAGCCGGCCAGATCGCCGGTATCCTGACAGAGAAGCCGGATGCTGTCATTGCAATGAGCGCCGGCAGAACGATGCTGCCCCTGTGGCAAAAACTCAGACAACTGGACCTAGAGGCAGTGAGGCTGTTTCAGGTTGCCGAATTTATCGGTACGGAGGAACATCTCACAATGAGAGCCATGACGGAAAAGAATCTGCTGGAGGGATCAAACCTCAGACCGGAGAACTGCTTCTGGCTTACGGAGGAGAACTATCAGGAATACGAGAACGCCATTGCCGACGTGGGAGGACTCGATCTCGCAGTTCTTGGCATCGGAGATAATGCGCATATCGGATTCAATGAACCGGCGACACAGTTTGATTCCAGAACCCACAGACAGAAACTGACCGAGAAGACCAGGAAACAATACGGCTGGCATTTCGGAAGTGAGGAATCGACACCCGCATGGGGACTGAGTATGGGGATCCGGACGATAACGGAAGCACGGAAAATCATGCTCCTCGCCTGCGGGGAGGAAAAGGCTCAGGCGGTATTCGACATGCTGTATGCCCGGAACGACAGCATTATTCCGGCTGCCTTCCTGCAGATTCCAGCTGAAGTAACAGTGTATGCAGACCGCGAAGCCGGGGCTAAACTATGAGGAGGGAAAGAGAGCATTATGGTTGAAATCAATGAATTGCTGGATCTCAGCAAAACAATTGCGGCAGAGCTGTTCCAGGGCAGGACCTATCCTTGGGAAGTGCTGGATGACATCAAGGATTTTATTCTGAATCTGGGTGAAACGCTGCCTCCGGAGGAATATGAGCATCCGGCTGAGGGAATCTGGATTGCCAAAGACGCAAAAGTCTTTCCTTCCGCCTATATCGGCGCCCCGTGCATCATTGACCATGGCGCCGAAATCCGGCACTGTGCCTTTATCCGCGGCAGCGCTGTCGTGGGAAAGAACGCAGTAGTCGGAAACTCCTGTGAACTGAAAAATGTTGTTCTCTTTGATAATGTCCAGACTCCGCACTATAACTATGTGGGAGACTCGGTGCTTGGCTACAGGGCGCACATGGGGGCAGGTTCCATCACCAGCAATGTCAAGAGCGACAAGACACTTGTCGTCGTAAAGCAGCCCGGGGAGTTTATCGAAACCGGACGTAAGAAGTTCGGCGCCGTGCTGGGCGACTATGTTGAGATCGGCTGCAACAGCGTTCTGAATCCCGGAACCATCATCGGCAGGCGCAGCAGCGTCTACCCGACCTCCTGCGTCAGAGGCGTGATCCCGGCGGACAGCATTTACAAAGACAAGGTCGATATTGTCCTGAGGACCTGATACAGCACCATGGATGAAGTCGGATTTGTTTTCAGCCCTCTGGATTTAAAGCTGCTGATTCTCTTTGTTCTGAGGCGGCTGCCGGCGGAGGTCAGCACGGACAGCCTGCTGAATCTGTGCAGAACAGCCGGTGTGGTAAACTACTTTGACTTTACCGCATGCCTGGACGAACTGAGCTCAAACGGCCAGATTCAGGAAAAGAACGGCATGTGCGAAGTAACAAAACGGGGCGCCCGCAATGCCGAGACGCTGGAGAGCAGTCTGCCGTACAGCGTAAGGCAGCGTGCGGAGAAAGCCGCCGCTGCCGAGGCTGCAACGCTGAGCCGACAGCAGTGTATCACAGCATCGCATACGCATGAAGACGGTTTTTGCCGCACAGAGCTCAGCCTGAGCGACGGAGTGAGTGAGCTTATCCGTCTGCGGCTGTTATGCACGGATGAGCAGCAGGCGGAGAGAATTGAGAAGAATTTTCGAAATCATGCAGAAGAGACATATCAAAAACTGATTTCTGCTCTCAGTGAGTGAAGGGATACTGATATGAATACAACCATTCCCGCAGGGTATAGAAGCATACTCGGCATGTACGATACGCAGAAGGCCATCAGCCTGATTCATCGCCTGTTTGAGGACAGACTCGGTGCACTGCTGAATCTCTACCGTGTGTCTGCGCCGCTGTTTGTGGAGGAAAACTCCGGGCTGAACGACAACCTGAACGGTTATGAAAGACCGGTGAGCTTTGAGATTCTGCGTTCAAACCACAGAGCACAGGTGGTACAGTCCCTTGCCAAGTGGAAGCGACTGGCTCTGAAGCGCTATGGCTTCTTTCCCGGGAAGGGTCTCTATACCGATATGAACGCAATCCGACGGGACGAGGATGAGCTGGACAATCTGCATTCGGTCTATGTGGATCAGTGGGACTGGGAGAAGGTGATTCTTGCTGAGAACCGAAACCTGGATTATCTGAAGCTGACCGTAATGGATATTGTCTGTGCCATCTGTGACACGCAGGAGACGATCCAGTCTATTTATCCTCAGCTGCAGATACTTGGGAAGCTCAGCAGAGATGTGTCATTTGTCACGACGCAGGAGCTCGAGGATTTGTGGCCGGAAAAAACGCCGCGTGAGCGTGAAAACGCCTGGGTAAAAGATCACCGTACCGCTTTCATCATTGGGATCGGAGGAACTCTGAGATCCGGTAAACGCCACGATGGACGTGCCCCGGACTATGATGACTGGAACCTGAACGGCGATATCATGTTTTATGACGATCTGCTGGACTGCGCAATGGAGATTTCGTCTATGGGCATCCGCGTGGATCCCGAATCTCTGGACAGGCAGCTGAGGCTCTCCGGATGTGATGACCGCCGTGAGCTTCCGTATCACAGGATGCTGCTGAGAGGAGAACTCCCGCTGACGATCGGCGGAGGAATCGGACAGTCGCGTGTCTCGATGCTTCTGCTGGGGAAAGCGCATATCGGCGAGGTTCAGGCATCCATCTGGGATGAGGAGACGATGCGCATCTGTGAACAGAGCGGCGTCACACTGCTGTAGTCTGTCGGCGTGGAGAAACTGAGCAGCCGCCAGAACGGCAGAATTCGCCATATCCGGGAGCTTGCCAGCTCAGCGGAGCTTCGACATCAGGAGAATTGCTTCCTCTGCGACGGCGAAAAGCTGCTGGTGGAAGCCCTGCGGTCAGGCGCAGAGATAGAGTCTGTATTCTGGAGAGGGAACAGGATGAATACCTATCCCGCATTTCCGGAAGAAACGCTGCTGACGGATGAGCTTTTTGATTATGTCTCTCCGATGAAGAATTCGCCGGGCCCGCTCTTCACTGTGAGATGCAGAGAGACCGCTTTCCAAGAGAAGCTGAGCTGTGCGCTTGTGCTTGAGGGAGTACAGGATCCGGGGAATGTCGGTACCGTTCTCCGGTCGGCGGATGCGTTTGGAACAGATGCCGTCATTCTGCTGGAGGGGTGTGCGGATCTGTATGCGCCGAAGACCGTGCGCGCGACGATGGGGGCGATATTTCGCCAGAATGCGGTAATGATGAAGCGTGAACAGCTTCCCGGCTTCTGCAGCAGCCACGGTCTCAGACTGCTCGGCGCAGCGCTGAGCGCAAATGCCAGGAGTGTAAAAGAGATTTCACTGCGGCACACGGCCGTAGCGATTGGCAGCGAAGGGAGAGGCCTTAGCCGGGAGCTGCTTGACCTGTGTGAGGAAACGGTCATCATCCCGATGTGCGGTGAGGCTGAATCCCTGAACGCAGCAGTTGCCGCTTCGGTCCTGATGTGGGAGATGCGGCGATAAAGGACAGGGAGGAAATTCGGTGGAAGACGCTTTATTCTGGGTCTGGCTCAGCAGTCTCAAAATAAGCCCGAAAGCCCGATACGCGGTGATTTGTCGTTTCGGCACGGCTGAAACGGCCTTCGCATCAGAAAAGGGATCGTTCAGAGACATTCCGGGGGTTACGCTGAAAGAGGCGGAGGATCTGGAAGCACGCGATCTGTCTGACGCAAAAAGAGCGTTGGCCGAGTGCCGCCGGCAGCAGATAGACCTGATTCCGATCAATACGTCGGAGTATCCTGAACGGCTCCGTCAGATCGACTGTCCGCCGACGGTGCTCTTCATACAGGGCATCATGCCGGCTGTGGATGAGTTGCCTGTGATTTCGGTCATCGGGACGCGGCATGCGAGCCCCTACGGTGAAAAAATGGGCATGAAACTGGCTTCCGAGATCTCCGCCTGCGGCGGGACGGTTCTCAGCCTGCTGACTTCCGGTGTGGATGAAGCAGCTGCGAGAGGGGCTTTGATGTCCGGAAAACCTGGCATCGCTGTGCTCGGCACCTCCCATGAAAAGCTCCGGACTCCTCTTCGAAGTGACTTTCACCGCCAGGGCGTGCTGATCAGCGAATATCCTCCCGGCCGCGAGAGCGCCAGACACTTCTTCCGCGAACGCAACAGGATCGCAGCGGGGCTCTCCGTGGGCGTTGTGGTGGTTGAAGCACCGGAGCACAGCGGAACCAGGCTGTTTGTTCAGACTGCGGTCGAGCAGGGCAAGGATATCTTTGCCGTACCTGCGAATGCAGATGCCCAGAATTCATCCGGGACTCTTTCACTCCTGAAAGAGGGAGCAAAGCTTGTCACAGATGGTTATGACGTGATGGAGGAATACGAATACCTCTATCCGGGTCTTGCTGCAACAGCTTCTGTCCGCACCCATCAGGAAGCGCAGGGAGAGCTGAAAAGCGAAGCGAGAAGACAAACCGTTCCGGCTTCCAGCTCCGATGGAGAAGAGAAGGCTGACTCCGTCCCGGGTCAGAAATCCCCGCCGGTGCCTCAGAATAAGGAGAGCACGGCGATCCAGAGCGAACGTGTTCTGCAGAAGCAGCTTTCCGGACTGACAGAGGATCAGCTTCGGATCCTTTCCGCTATATCCGGAAGCTCTTCCCATATAGACGATATCGCAGATGAGGTCGGGCTGAGCACGGCGAAGGTACTGGCACAGCTGACATTTCTGGAAATCAAGGGCTATGTGCGTCGTGAGGCGGGCAGAAGGTTTTCATTAAACATAATCAGAACAGAAAAGTGAGGAAGACAACCGATGGCGAAAGCAAAGGAACTGGTGATTGTGGAATCGCCGTCCAAGGCAAAGACCATTGAAAAATATCTGGGCGGTGCCTATAAGGTGACCGCTTCCATGGGGCATCTCCGCGACCTGCCGAAAAGCAGACTTGGAGTGGATGTGGAAAACGGGTTTCAGCCGGAATACATCCCTGTCAAGGAGAAAAAAGAGCTGATCTCGGAACTGAAGGAGGACAGCCGCAGGGCGCCGGTTGTCTATCTCGCGACTGACCCTGATCGCGAAGGGGAAGCCATATCCTGGCATCTGAAGGAACTGCTGGAACTCAGTGACGCCAAGGCAAGACGTGTTACCTTCAACGAAATCACAAAAAAGGTCGTCACAGAGAGCATCCAGAACCCGCGTGACATAGACCAGGATCTGGTGGATGCCCAGCAGGCCAGGCGTGTGCTGGACCGCCTGGTTGGATACGAAATCTCGCCGCTTCTGTGGAAGAAGGTGAAACGCGGTCTTTCCGCCGGTCGCGTACAGTCGGTAGCTACCAGAATGGTGGTTGACCGGGAGGACGAGATCCGCGCTTTTCAGAGTGAAGAGTATTGGCTGCTGGATGCGTTTTTAAAAAAATCGGAACAGGAGCCCGCTTTCCGTGCGCGCTTCTACGGAACGACGGAGAAAAAGCAGGAGCTGAGAAACAGAGAAGACGTTGAGACCGTTATGGCGGCTGTAGAAAAGAACGACTTCACGGTTCAAAGTGTAAAGAAAAGCGAAAAACAGCGCTCGCCGGCTCCCCCTTTTATTACCTCCACACTTCAGCAGGAGGCTTCCCGCCGGCTCAACATGACGCCGAGACGCACGATGTCGGTTGCTCAGCAGCTCTATGAGGGAGTGGAAATCAGCGGTCACGGCAGTATCGGTCTGATCAGCTATATGCGTACCGACTCGCTCCGGCTCTCCGACGAGGCGATCCGCGCAGCCAGAAGTTTCATCGAGAACGGATACGGCCCCCGATATCTGCCACCGCAGCCGCGGCATTATAAGACAAAGGCCGGAGCGCAGGATGCCCATGAGGCCATCCGCCCCACTGATGTCACGCTTACCCCGGATAAGGTCAGAAAGGATCTGACCCAGGAACAGTACCGACTCTACCGCATTATCTGGGGACGCTTTATGGCCTGCCAGATGAGCAATGCCGTCTATGACAGTATTGCATTGGATGTGGAAAGCGCCGGATATCTTTTCCGGGCTTCAAACTCTGTGATGACGTTTCCCGGCTATACGGCCGTCTATGAAGAGTCGAGCGATGAGGAGAGCAAGGCAGAGAACAGCGTGTTTCCCGCTGTGACAGAAGGGGAGACGCTTCTGATGGACCACATTGTTCCCGAGCAGCAGTTTACGCAGCCGCCGGCAAGATATACTGAGGCGAGCCTGATCCGCGCAATGGAAGAAAAAGGGATCGGGCGCCCGTCCACCTATGCACCGACCATCTCCACCATTACGGCCCATGATTACGTAATCAAGGAAGGCAAGTATTTAAAACCGACGCCGCTCGGCGAAGTGGTGACCGGACTCATGAAGGACCACTTCAGCGACATCGTGGACCTGACGTTTACAAACCATATGGAAGCACGCCTCGACGAGATTGAGAGCGGGAAGATCGGCTGGCAGGATGTTCTTCAGGAATTCTATACGGATTTCGAATCCGAGATGAAGGCTGCAGAAGCTGCCATGGACGGACAGAAAATCAAGATTCCCGACATTGTCAGTGACGAGCTCTGCGATGTCTGCGGAAAGCCCATGCTGGTCAAGAAGGGGCGCTTTGGACCGTTCCTCGGCTGCAGCGGTTTCCCGGACTGCAGCTTCACGAAGCCGATCGTAGTAGAGATGCCCGGAAAATGCCCGCAGTGCGGCAGTCGGATTCTGAAGCGTACTTCGAAAAAAGGCTATGTTTTCTATGCCTGTGAGCGTGGAACGGACTGCGGCTTCATCACCTGGGATGTGCCCACCAAGGATGTCTGCCCGCAATGCGGAAAGACTCTGTTCAAACGCAGTGGACGCGGTCCGCTGAAATCCTTCTGCATCAATGAGGACTGCCCTTCCTATGTGCCGGAGGAAAAACGCAGGTATCCGAAGAAAAAGACAGATGCTTCAGAAACCGCAGCCTCCGAAGAAGAGAAGCCGGCCGGAAAGGCGAAGAAGACAGCTTCTGCCTCTGCGGAAGTGAAAACTGCTGCTCGAAAGAGTAAAACAGTCAAAACTGACACTGGAAAGGCTTCCGAAAAGAAAAAGTCAGGTGAAGCTGTGAAAAAAACAGGCAGGAAAGCGGCGAAGAAATGACAGTGACTGTAGTCGGTGCCGGTCTGGCCGGGAGCGAGTGCGCCTGGCAGCTTGCAAAACGGGGAATCTCTGTGCGGCTTTGTGAGATGAAGCCGGCACGCTTCTCCCCGGCTCACCATTCTGAGCAGTTTGCGGAGCTGGTATGCTCTAATTCCCTGCGAGGAGACGAGCTCTCCAACGCAGTAGGACTCCTTAAAGAAGAGATGCGCAGACTGGATTCCCTGATCCTTCAAAGTGCGGACCACAACCGTGTAGCGGCTGGAGGTGCACTGGCTGTGGACCGTGAGGCCTTCTCGCGGGAGATCACAGATACCCTCTGTACCCATCCGAATATCAGCGTGGTGCGCGGAGAAGTAACAGAGATCCCGGAAGGGACGGTTATAATAGCATCCGGACCTCTCTCCAGTGATGCGATCACAGGCAGGATTACAGCGCTCTGTCCGGATTTCAACCTGCACTTCTTTGATGCTGTGGCTCCTATTGTGACCCTGGAGAGTGTGGATATGGAGCAGGCGTATTTTGCCTCCCGGTACGGAAAGGGGACGGCGGACTACGTAAACTGTCCTCTGACCATGGAGGAATACAACGCTTTTGTCAGGGAGCTGGTCTCCGCTGAGGAAGCGGAAGTACATGGTTTTGATGACGCAGGTGTGTTTGAAGGCTGCATGCCGGTCGAGGTGATGGCGAGAAGAGGGATCGATACGCTTCGATACGGGCCGATGAAGCCGGTAGGACTGCGAAATCCACGGACCGGGCAGGAGGACTATGCCGTTGTCCAGCTTCGGCAGGACAACAGGGACGGAACGCTATATAACCTTGTCGGATTCCAGACACATCTGAAATGGGGAGAACAGCGGCGCGTCTTTTCAATGATTCCCGCGCTGCGTTCGGCGGAATTTGTCCGTTACGGAGTCATGCACCGAAATACCTATCTGAACAGTCCCGGTTTGCTGGATCGCTATTATCGCCTGATCTCCGAGCCCCGTATCCGATTTGCGGGGCAGATGACCGGGGTGGAAGGCTATGTGGAATCGGCGGCTTCGGGACTTCTCGTCGGGATTGAGACCGCAGCGGAGCTTCTGGGAATGGAAGCGGTGGATTTTCCGCAGGAAACGGCAATCGGTGCGCTCAGCCTGTACGTATCGCAGGAAAGCATCGGAGATTTCCAGCCGATGAACATTAACTTTGGCATCATCCGCAGTCTTGACCGCAGGGTAAAGGGAAAGCGAAATAAGAACATGGAGATCTCTGCACGATCCCTTCAGATCATGGAGGACCTGCGGGAGAAAAAGGAGGTACTGAGGCTATGACAGTCATTATTGATGCCATGGGAGGAGACAACGCCCCCCATGAAATCGTAAAGGGAGCGCTTCGGGCCCGGGCGGAGCTGGGGACGGAACTGATTCTGGTGGGTCAGAAGGAGGCTGTGGAGGCCTGCCTTCCAAAGGGTGACACGGCAAGGATCGTGGATGCACGAGAGATCATCACCATGGAGGATGATCCAAGCACTGCCACCCGTCGGAAAAAAGATTCGTCCATGGCGGTAGCACTCCGACTCCTGAAAGACGGGGAAGGCGATGCGGTCGTCTCCGCAGGCAGCACAGGGGCACTGCTGACCGGCGCAACCCTGACTGTGAAGCGCATCCACGGTATTCGCAGAGCAGCCCTGGCCCCGGTTCTGCCGGCAGGGAAAAACGGCGTGATGCTGATCGACTGCGGAGCGAATGTGGAATGTACGGCAGAGTATCTTTTGCAGTTTGCATTTATGGGAAGCTTTTATGCGAAAAAGCTGATGGGGCTTTCCGAGCCGCGCGTGGGACTGCTGAACGTCGGAACCGAAGATACCAAGGGCGGAGAACTGCAGCACAGAGCTTTTGAGCTCCTCAGAGAGGCGGATGCGGAGGGAAGAATCCGTTTTGTCGGTAACGTAGAGGGGACAGGCGTATTTTCGGGTGCAGCAGATGTCGTTGTGACTGACGGCTTCACGGGAAACGTACTCCTCAAATCGACGGAAGGCGTCATACGCTATATGATGAAGACGCTGAAAAATGATGTGTTCTACAAGAGTACAAAGAACAAGATTGCTGCAGCAGTGCTGAAGAATGATCTCTACCTGATGAAGAAATCCATGGACGTGAACGAGGTTGGAGGAACAGCGCTGATCGGAATCTCAAAACCGGTCATCAAAGCACACGGTTCTTCCAATGCCGACAGCTTTTTTGCAGCGATCCGTCAGGCAAAGCAGTTTGCAGACTCAGGCATTATAGGGGATATTGAAGCCAACATCGATTATATGAAACTCAGAACGGAGTGAGAAGTGCAGAAGCTGCAGAAAGAAATCGGATATGTTTTTCAAAACCCTGAGCTGCTGAGGACCGCATTTACCCACAGCTCCTGGGTTAATGAACACCCGAACGCACATGCGGAATGCTATGAGAGGCTGGAGTTCCTCGGTGACGCCATACTCGATATGGTGACGGCTGAGAAGCTGTACCGCTGTGAGCCTGCTCTGCCTGAGGGCAGGATGACCAGGATCCGTTCCAAGCTGGTCTGTGAGGAAAGCCTGTACCATGTGGCGCAGACGCTTGAACTCGGACGGTTGCTGAGACTGGGACGCGGGGAGGAGCGATCTGACGGCCGTCAGAGGGTGAGTGTGCTGGCCGATCTGGTGGAAGCTGTCATTGCGGCGATTTTTCTGGATGGCGGGCTTTCAGAAGCAGAGCGATTTATCGAGAGCCATGTTTTAAAAAATGCGGAAACAATCATTCGCTCAGAGCGTGCAGATCCTAAAACAGAGCTTCAGGAGCTGATCCAACGGGTTCCGGGAAACAGCATTGAATACCGGCTTCTGAGCGAGGACGGTCCGGACCATGACAAGTGTTTCCGTTTTGCCGTATATTTAAACGGCATTTACGCAGGAGAGGGAACGGGCAAGAGCAAGAAGGAAGCAGAGCAGGCCGCTGCCGGAGCGGCGCTTGAAAAACAGCGGGCATGAGTGCTCGAAAAAAGATTTTACCCATTTTTATCCCCCATCTTGGCTGTCCCCACGCATGCGTTTTCTGCAACCAGCGGGAGATTACGGGAGCCGAAGCGGAAAGGGCCTTAGCCGACCTGAAAGAACTTTGCAGAGCAGATCATCATGATGCGGAACTGGCGCTCTACGGCGGGAGCTTCACTGCACTCCCGAGGGATGAAATGCTGGGATATCTGGAAACTGCAAAGGGCCATTTCTCTTCCATCCGGATCTCCACAAGACCGGATGCCGTCAGTCCTGAGATCTTACAGATCCTGCATGCGTATGGAGTCGGGACGGTAGAGCTCGGTGCTCAGTCGATGAGAAACTCTGTGCTCCGGCTCAGCGGCCGCGGTCACACTGCCGAGGATGTGGAGCATGCTGCTGACATGGTCAGATCAGGCGGCTTTCATCTGGTTCTTCAGATGATGACAGGGCTTCCGGGGGACGACGATGCAGGAGCACTGGAGTCGGCAAAGAAGATGGCTGCGCTGCAGCCGGATGCCATGCGGATCTATCCCGCGGTTGTTGTCCGCGGAACAAAGCTGGAGCAGCTGTGGCGGCGGGGAGAGTACAGAGAACATACGGTGGAGGACGCAGTCCGGATCTGTGCACAGATCTGGCCTGTTCTGGAAGAACGCGGGATTCCTGTGATACGACTCGGCCTGAACCCGACCGAGCTGCTCTCAGCTGGCGGAGCTGCAGCCGGGGCCTATCATCCGGCCCTGGGTGAGCTGGTACGGAGCAGAGTGCTCCGAAACCGTTCAGAGGCACTTTTAAGCTCGCTCGACTGTACCGGAGCGGAGATCCGCCTGCTGGTCAGGCCGGAACTGCTCTCCCAGATGATCGGGCAGAAAAAATGCAATATTCACTGGCTCACAGAGAGGTTCCAGCTGGCATTGCTGCAGGTTTCAGCCTCCTCTGTGCCGGTGGGAAACGAAATCCTGATAGAGAGATGCCTCCGAGCTTTTCCTGTATAAGCTCAGAGGCATCGGTCTATTTGGAATCCATCTCACGTTTTTCTCTCTTTGCCCGCATCAGCAGCATTTCAAAATCCTGCAGGTTCTTTTTCTGGATGGTCTGCAGGGTCAGGCCTGTGAAGAGAGACTGAATGGCGGCAATCGCCAGAAAGCCGCAGACGATCAGCGTTGGAAAGCGGGGAACGAGGCCTGTCGTGACGTATTCTCCCATAATGGGGAGAAACAGAAGCACAGCAAGCAGCGCCAGAGCAAGGGAGATCAGCCCGAAAAAAGCCATCGGCCGATACACGCGGTAGAGCCGGATGATGGTCAGGATCACCTTCCATCCGTCCGAATAGGTGTTCAGCTTTGAGATGCTGCCCTCCGGTCTGTTGCGATAGTCAATGACGACATTCTCGATGTTCATGTTCTTGTCCACCGCATGAATGCTCATCTCCGTCTCAATTTCAAAACCCTTTGAGAGGACAGGAAACGTCTTGACAAACTCATAACTGAAGGCGCGGTACCCGGTCATGATATCCTTGATGTTGTTTCGAAACAGAAGGTTGATTGCACGGCGCACGCCGACATTTCCCAGATTATGAAAGGGGCGCTTGTTTTCGGCGAAATAGGTGGAAGAAAGCCGGTCTCCTACTACCATGTCCGCTCCGTGATCGAGTATGGGGCGGACCAGTTCAGGGGCGGCTTCCGCAGGATAGGTATCGTCACCGTCTGCCATCAGGTAACACTCGGCGTCAATATCCTGGAACATGCTGCGGATTACATTGCCTTTGCCCTGCTTGTGTTCATGCCGTACGATCGCCCCGGCTTCCAGAGCAAGCTCTGCTGTCCGGTCGGAAGAATTGTTGTCATAAACATAGACCACGGCTTCCGGCAGAGCCGACCGAAAATCCCGGACAACCTTTGCAACCGTTTTTTCCTCGTTATAGCAGGGAATCAGTACAGCAATTCGATCCATTTGAACTCCTTATGCAGCATAAAACATCGCGTCGTTTGCCCCAAGCAGGAAACCAACCGCCAGGGACCAGATACACCATCGACAGATCCAGCGGCTGCCTTCCAGTGGATTCCTTAAGCCTTCGAGCCGGAACCCGATACAGAGGAAGCACAGTATCCCGATCAGCCAGATCAGATCTTCCCTGTACCGATCCGCGAGAAACGGTGACCACATGATATTGACGACCGTAATCAGAACTGCGGTCAAAGCCAGAAAGATAAGAAGCAGCGACAGTTGATTCTCACGTATGCGAAGTCTGGTTCCGTCATCAGCCGCCGCCAGAAAGACATAGCAGAAAACCGGATAGGCGAGAAATACGCCGGCTGCACCGACAAAGGGAAAGTGATACTCCAGCGTGGGGGACTGAAAGAAATTGAATACCAGTCCGTTTGCGATTGTGACCCAATGAATATCAGCCAGGCTGCGATCCCCGTATGCAGTCTGGTCTGCGACAGTGAGCTGGTAGGACTGACCAAACTCCAGCGGATTCCCGAAGCGGGCCTTGTTGTACCACATCAGGGCGAGGCCGATGATCACATACGGCAGGATCGCCAGGAGCAGCTTCAGCAGGAGGCGAAGAGAAAGACGATGCTTTCTGAGGTATACCAGCAGCATAGGGATCGCAATCAGATTTCCGAGCGCAATGTTAGGCCGGCAACCGAACGCAAGGGCTCCGAACAGCGAACCCAGAAATGCATATGCGATGGATCTGTTTTCTTCTTCCGTACCCCAGACAGCCTTTGAGAAAAAGAACAGACTCCAAATCTCCATGCAGAGCGCTGAAGAGACAGGTGTGTTATACAGAGCAGGACATGCAATGCAGCACCACAGGCTTGTAAACGAGACGGTGATGCATAGCATAAGCCAGGCCGCATAACTCATTTTTCGGAAAAAACAGCGGGCCAGAAAGCGGAACAGACAGAATACTCCGCAGAAGTAGGCAGCCACAAAAACCTGTGTGGCGTGATACCCCGTAAGGGCATTGCCGGTAAGAATCCGAAAGGGAAGAAAAAGAAGCAGAACCGGTACAACGCCGTAATACATGTAATAGTGTCCGTTATAAAAAGCATGATCCCAGGAATAGTCAACCCCGAGCTCAAGGCGGGCATAAGGGTCATACGGGTTTTCCATCTCGTTTAGCTTCGGGTCGACCGGCACATTGTCGAAATAAAGATGTCCGTTCAGAAAAGATTCCGTGATCTTCTCGTACTGGTCCCGATGTCCCGGTTCCTTCCCGTTCCACATGGGGTTGAGAGACATGGCCCAGCTGCTGAAAAGAATCATGAGGATCAGCACAGCAACGGTGCTGAAGCGCATGAGTCTGGAAGCTTCATTGACCTCTGTGCGGTGGATCGGAACGGCAAACCGTACGAAAAGAAGGTCCAGAATGATAACGCCGAAAAAAGTTCCGACAAAGAGAAGGTGTCTGACAGAATCCAGATTGTCCATGCTTCATTCCTTTTTTCTCAGAGATGATGAAATATTATCACAGAAAATGCAGAAAAGCAACCGCCAGACTGTAAAAACAGAGAAACAGGTTCTTGAAAAGGCGGCGTGGATATGCTAAAATATCGTTTCAGATTTTGAAGATTCTTCTCCCAAAGGAGAATCAGAGGAGAATCAGGTCAGGAGTTAACCCGCAAGTATGTCGTCAACAACTGTATCAGATGATGCTGTTGCCAAACGGGGAAACTGATCGAGAAGATTGGCCCGTACTCAAAATTTGCCGGTTGCACAAATTACCCTGCATGCACTTTCAAGGTCCAGGATTTGAGCGTCCTGACAAATCCAATAAGATGCAGGAAACGCTGAATAAATCGATCTGTGCTCACGCGAGAGGGCCGTCGGGCAATTTAACATGGTACTATGAAGGAAAGGCGCAGGTTGTTCGGTCAACCGTGTCTCGAAACGTTATGTAGTTGGAATTGTGGTATATACCGGAAAAGGAGTGATCCCTGAATGAAACGATGGAGAGCCCGCATAAGTGCTTTTCTGGCAGCGCTGATGCTGTTTGCCTGTATGGGAACCGGCTCTGCAATGGCAGAGGATACCCCGACAGAAGATGTCAACGCAGCCGAAGCGCTTACCCTCGCCGACATTGAGGTGCTTGGGGCGAAGGTATACACGCAGGATGGCCGCCTGACCTTTGTGGACGGCGCGTGTACCGAAGAGCCTATACGAAGCATGGAAGACGCGGCGAAAGTCCTTTCTGCCGTCAGCCCTCTCCTTGGCGGGGATGAACGGATACACTTTGTGCCGTGGCGCATGCTGACGGACTCCGCAGGCAATGTCTATTATCTGTTCCGGCAGATGTACGCCGATACCACAGTGTCCGGCGGTGCGGTGAAGCTCGTGACTGATGCCGACGGCAGCATGCTGGGGCTTGTCGCCAGCGTGGAGGATGAGCTGCCCGACATTGAGCAGGCCGAAAGCATCACCGCCCGGCAGGCTGAAGAGCTGGTGCTGGAGCGCATGTCCGCAGGGGATCAGGTCGAAGTCGGGCTGATCGAAGGCCAAACCGAAAAGGTGATCCTGCCGGTGAACCTGAATCCCGATTTTTTCCCCGAGGAGGAAAAGCCGGTGGAGCGACGCTTTGTCTGGGCCGTATACACCGAAAATTCGTCCGGGGATGTACGGAAGGGTGTGGAACTTCCCTTCCTGGTACACTATGTGACGATGGACGGCAAATATGTGTGCAAACAGCCTGCCATTTGTCCCGGTGATGAGACGGCAGCCTCCGGCTATGACGCCGCGTATGTGTTCGAGTTCATGGAACCGGCGGACTACACAGGCACGGTGACGCTGTCTGACGGCAGCGCGCAGGAGATCTCCGTCATGCTGATGCGGGACACCCGCACAGGGATGTATTACCTCGGCAATCTTGAACGCCGCATTGTTGTGGCGGATTACTATGAGTTTATCTACAACAGCGGCCGGGTACAGCTGGAAGCCTCAGTTGACAACAGCGGCTGGGATGAAACCTGCCTTTTGTCGCTTTACAACTATTGCCGTGCCTGGGACTACTACCGGGAGCTTGGGTGGATTGGCGGCGACGGACTGGGTACGCCGATCCTGATCTTGAAGGATTATTGCAAGTACGACTACCAGCCGCTCGATAACGCCTGCTACGCCGGACCATTTTACGGATGGGAGGCATTCATTTCCAGCAGCGCCAACGATTACTCTCAGTGCCTGGACGTGCTGGCCCATGAGTTCACACACTGCGTAACGAACGCGACGATGACCTACAATGACTACAAAAATGATCACGGCGCGATCAACGAGGCCATAAGCGACATTCACGGCAATCTCTGTGAGATGATGGCCGGGGCAACAGAGGATACGACCTGGGCATTGGGCGAAAATTCTGTTTTAGGTATCATTCGAAGCATGAGCGACCCACACATGTTCCAACAGCCGGCGTATACCTGGGACCTCTATTATTGGCCGAATGTTAAAGAGCTCACCGTGATAAACGACCGCGGCGGCGTGCATATAAATTCCTCCATACTGAACAGTGTGGCCTGGCAGCTGTGCGCGGAAAGCGGCATGACATTGGAGGAGGCGCGCGCTTTTTGGTTCGCGGTGGACTGCGCAATCGTACCCGGCACGGATTATCCGCAGCTCAGGCAGCTGCTGCCATGGATTATGGAATATCTGGACATGGCGCGCTATCAGGAAGCGCTGTCAGACGCGATGGATGCCACCCGCCTCGGCGTGAACGAGATCCCCGAAGCATTTGAGGATGACCGGGCGCTGGTGAAGCTGACGCTGCCCGACGACGAGCGCTTCACTGACGGGCACTGGCAGCTGCGCTTGTTCAATGTCGATAGTAAGGGCGCCGCGCAGCGCTGTGCCGACATCATGGCGGGCCGCGGCGAGTACGCCGGTGTGCTCGATGAGCTCCTTGCAGCTATCTATGGCGTCGATCCGGAAGCTCTGGAAAAAGATGCGCGGGATTATACGGCGGATGAGATCCTGGATGCGCTTTTCACCAAGCTTGCGGAGAGCCTCGACCCGGGCAGTATCGGGACATCGGACGGCACAGGCGATTTGCCCGCCGAGGAGGTGCCCCAGGACAGTAATGACTTTCTCACGCTTCTGAAGGTACTGTATGCCCGGTATTTCGCAGACTTGATCTCGGTCGACTATGGCAACGCGGGCGAGGATGGACGCACGATCCAGGCGGTTGTTCGCCCGGGCCTGACGCTGCCGCTGCTGTATCGAGCAGAAGCAGACGATGAGGGCTATGTGCACAGCATGAGCCTTGCAGTCTATACGTTTGAGGAATGGCACGATCTGTTTTCCATCGCCCTGCCGATCCTTGAGACGCTTATGCCCGAGCAGGGCGGTGAAGAACCGGATGACACGGCAGAGGCCTCGGCAGACGAAGCGGCGCAACAAGGTGATGTAGCGCAGGCACCGGCGGACGATGAAGCCCAGGTAAACGCATCGAATCGCGATGATGTTAAGAAAAAGCTGTTTACTGTTCTCGCCTCTCAAGAAGGACGGGACGCCGTCAAGCGCTTGATCGGCGAACTGGACGGTATGCTGCGCAAGATTATCGACCCGCAGGCGCTCGTCGATCTGATTCTTTTCAGGATTGAGCCCGGCACAATCTGCGCACTCCCTGAGACCGGTCTGGAAGCGGTCGAGGTATTTCAGAATGAGGATTTCACGGTGCTGCAGTCTCTGTACGGCATGCCTCCCGTCCGTGAAAAAGCTTTTGGCGGGAAAGCGACCGTGGATTACGGAAGTTCCGAGCTTTATACCCGGGAAGATTTGAAAGCGGCGGTGAAACTGATAGAAGACGAGTTTGCGTCCTTCACAGGCTGCGAGATGCACGCCCTGCGCTACGCCGGGGACGTGTGCGGCAGCCTGGAGAATATCCGGTGGATAAACAGCCTGGACGAGGGAAAAAACTATGTTCAGGTGGTCGAATTTCTCAGTGATTTCCATTCGCCCATAGAAGGCGGCGGCGCATGGGAGCCTGATACGGAGTATACCGACTACCAGTGGTGGCTGGCGCGCACCGTGGACGGTGACTGGAATCTGTTGAGCTGGGGTTACGCATAAGCTTCCGCTTCTGATCGTTTTCCGCAGCGGCGATTCGAGCTCGCTCCTTTATTTTGAAAGTATTGTTTCTCTTTCTCTTGACATTTCCTCTGTTTTCGGTCACATCTTAGCAAGGGAATTATCACAAAAGCATCGCAGCTTTTGGAAGCGGCGAGATAGAACAATGACATATGCAAAGCCCCGCCGGATCGAACGGCGGGGCTGACTGTTTTCCCTGTAAAGTGCCTTGGTTTTTATGATGCTTGAAACGCAGGGTTGTTTCATGAAGAAGAAATAGGAAAAAGCGAAGGCGATCTCGGACAGATGGCCCGTCGTAAAGGAGAAGTACCACAAGGCCTTCTCCAACCTCACGGACCGGCACTCGCTCCTCGGCAGAATCCAGACCGTAAAGATCGGCTGCGGCCTTGCGGACGGCGACTGGCAGGACGTCGAGCAGATGATCGTCCGCCTCCTCCCGGACTGGGATGTCCGGATTTACCTGAAACCGTAAAGGAAGAAACATGAGCATACTGATGTATTTAGAAGATATTGCTTGCAAAGGAGTCTGCACTGTGATAAAATCCATCGTCAGGCTCCTTTCGGCAAAGCAGGAAGGAGAAGCCTATGTCAGATAGCAGCAATCCGAGATACAGCCGCTGCACTAACCTCTTTGTCACGCTGCTTGGCACCGGAATGCGTATCGGGGAGTGCCTCGGACTCCGCTGGGCGGACGTCGATTTCAAAAAGAACCTCATCAGCGTGAACCACGCCATCTCCTGCAAGGATACCGAAGCTGGCGGCTACGCCTACCGTATCCACAGCCCGAAGACGGCGGCTGGTAACCGAGTAATCCCGATGTTTAATGACGTGCGCGAAGCGCTTCAGAATGAAAAGCGTAAAAAAAAGAACCCGGACTGGGAGCCGTTCACAGTGAACGGCTGTACCGGATTCATCTTCCTGAACTCAAACGGCAAGGTCTATACACCTGCGGCAGTTTTCGACAAAATCCAGTCGATTGTGACCGATTACAACCACGTAGAGGCCACAAAAGCGAGAGAACAGGAGCGCGAGCCGGTTCTGATCCCGAAAATCAGCGCACACATCCTGCGGCACACGTTCTGCACGAGACTCTGCGAGGTCGAACCAAACATCAAGGTCATTCAGGAAGTCATGGGACACAAAAACATCCGTACGACCATGGATATCTACAACGAAGCTACCGAAGAGGCGAAGCTCGACCGTTTCCGCGCACTCGACGGTACCATCGATCTCGGATGAACCGGGATTGCATTTAAGATACACGTTTCAAAAGCATCGACACGCAAAATAGTCAGTAATTACAGGCATTTCAAGCCCGTCGTGTCGTAAATTTCTGGAAAATCCCGATTTTACGACAGTTTTACGACAAATGACCGCGAAAATATAAAAAAATATAAGAATTTACATGAAAGTTTACCTCTAAAATGTTCTGAAAACCACCAAAAATGTGAAGAAATAAGAACTTTTAAGAGGGTATAAGAAAGTATGTACCTAAGAGCGTTGGAAATTCAGGGGTTCAAGTCTTTCGCGGACAAGACCCGGCTGACATTTGAAAAAAACATTACGGCCATAGTGGGCCCAAACGGTTCCGGAAAATCAAACATCTCCGACGCTGTGCTGTGGGTGATGGGGGAGCAGCGCAGCAAGGCGCTGCGCGGCAGCAAAATGGAGGATGTCATTTTCGGTGGAACCGAGCTGCGCGGGGCAATGGGCTTTGCGCAGGTATCACTGATTCTGGACAACTCGACAGGACTTTTTCCTACAGAGGGGAGCGAACTGATGCTGACCCGCCGCTATTATCGCAGCGGTGAGAGTGAGTATTTCATCAACAAAGAGCCGGTGCGGCTGAAAGATCTGAACAGTCTTCTGATGGACACCGGCCTCGGACGGGATGGCTATTCGATTATCGGACAGGGGAAGATCGCCGACATCGTATCCACAAGAAGTATGGACAGGCGGGAGGTTTTTGAAGAAGCAGCCGGGATTTCGCGTTTCCGTTACAGAAAGGAAGAAGCGGAACGAAAACTGCAGAAGACAGAAGAAAATCTCCTGCGCATCCGGGATAAAACAGATGAACTGGAACTCCAGGTCGGGCCGCTGAAAGAACAGTCTGAGAAAGCGAAAAAGTATCTGAAGCTTCGCGATGAACTAAGAAGCCGGGAAATCTCGGTCTGGATGGAGAGCCTTGACCGCCTGCGTGAGCAGTCAGAATCGATCATCCTGGAGTATGAACAGCTCTCCTCAGAACTGCTGCAGAAAAAGGAAGATCTGAAAGCCGTATATGTCTCCGGCGACAGCATCTCAGAGCGGATGCACCAGAAGGACATTGAGACGGAAGCGGCGCGGGATCGACTCTCAGCAGTGGAGTCGCGTCTTTCGGCCTGCGATGCCGAGATTGCTGTTCTGAATGCAAATATCGAAAGCAGCATTCAGAATGCAGAGAGAATTCAGCAGGATCTGGAGCAGCAGCGCGGCCGTCTGGAGGAGATCCGGGATGAAGTGCGCAGGGGCGAAGACAGGCGCAGGCAGATTGCGGAGGAGAAAGAGCAGCTCAGCGTGAAGCTGACGGAAGCGGGAAATGTCGTGGCCGGCAGCCGCATGAAGCTTGAGAGCCGGGACAGAATGATTGCCCAGCAGAGTGACGAGCTGAATGCGAAAGAGGTTGAACTCAACAGCATTCGCGCCAGGATCCGTATTCTGGATGGAATGCAGCGGGACTTTGAAGGGTATTCCAGAGCTGTAAAAACAGTCATGAGAGAGGCCGGGAGAGGCATGCTGAGAGCGATCCACGGCCCCGTATCCAGCCTGCTGAAAACCGACAGCGAATATGCTCTTGCCATTGAGACGGCGCTTGGAAGCGCGGGGCAGAATATTGTTGTCGACAGTCAGAACGATGCCCGTCTGGCGATTGAGCTGCTTCAGCGACAGGACGCAGGCAGGGCGACTTTTCTCCCGCTTGACACGATCCGAGGCAGCGCCATGCAGCCGGTCGATGATCCGGGGGTGGTCGGTATCGCTTCCGACCTGGTGGATTGTGAGGAAAAGTACGAGCAGATCGTATTGAACCTTTTGGGCAGAACTTTGATCGCAGACCGGCTCCCGGATGCGATCCGCATTGCGAAAAAGAACGGAAACCGGCTGAGGATTGTCACTCTGGATGGCCAGATGATCCACGCAGGCGGCTCCATGACCGGCGGAAGCAGTGCCGTTGGAAACGGCATTCTCTCCAGAGCTTCTGAACTGAAAGAGCTGCGTCTGGAGGAAGAGAGGGCAGAGAAAAACTGTCAGAATGCCAGAATTCAGCTTGAGAATACAAAGCGATCTGCAGATCGGGTGCGTTATGAACTCCAGATGGCGCAGGAGGACGAGAACAGCCTGAAACAGCAGGATGCGGCTTTGGATGCAGAATACGAGAGTTCCAGGAAAGCTGCGGAGCAGTTCGGGCTTCTGCTAGCGGCAATCGACGGAGACAGCGAGCAGCGACAGGCCGCCATTGACGCAGCGGAACGCCAGACGGAAGGCTTCCGGAACCGGCTTCGGGAGAAACAGCTGGTACGGGAAGGCCTCGGAACAGAGGTACAGGCAGAGAAGGATGTGATCCGCAGAATCAGCGACGAGAAGCTGGAACTGGAAGGGAAGCGCACCCGGGCGGATAAACAGGCGCAGCAGCTCAACAGTGACATTAACGACCTGGAGCGCAGGGTTTCAAGAGCAGACCAGAAGAAGCTCACTGCCGAGATGGAAGAAAAGCAGATTACGGATAAGCTGTGGGACAGTTACGAGCTCAGCTATACTGCGGCACAGTCCCTGCGTCAGCCGGTGGAGAACCTGAATAAGGAAAACCGCGCAATCGCAGAGCTTCGAAAGCAGATGAGTGCTCTTGGAAACCCAAATCTCGGGGCGATCGAAGAATATGAGCGTGTCAGTACCAGATATGAATATCTGACCAGCCAGCGGGACGACATCGAGAAGGCAAAGAGTGAACTGATCGGGATTATCCGGGACATCACACGGAATATGGAGACAATCTTTACGGAGCAGTTCCGTGAGATCGATCTCCGCTTCCAGGAGACGTTTCGCGAGCTGTTCGGCGGCGGCAAAGCTTCACTGGTCCTGGAAGATGAAGAGCATGTACTGGACTGCGGGATCGATATCCGGGTTCAGCCTCCGGGAAAGGCTCTGTCCACAATCAGCCTGCTGTCCGGCGGGGAAATGGCCTTTGTTGCGATCGCGCTCTATTTTGCAATTCTGAAGGTGCGTCCGACGCCGTTCTGTGTCATGGATGAGATCGAGGCAGCCCTGGATGAGGAGAATGTCAGCAGATACGCAGATTATATGAGACGTTTCTCGGACAGAACGCAGTTTCTCGTGATCACCCACCGAAGGGGAACCATGGAAGAGGCTGATATGCTCTACGGAGTGACGATGCAGGAAAAGGGAATCTCCCGGGTCATCAGTCTGGACCTGGAAGAGGCCCGAAAGACGATAGAAGAATAGGAAGGACAGAGAACGATGGGATTATTTGACAAGCTGTTCGGCGGACTTGGAAAAACCCGGCAGAAACTGGACCTGGAGGAACTTTTCCAGGACTATGCGCCCGACAGTGAACAGTTCTATGAAGATCTGGAAGAAATGCTTGTGCTGGCGGATGCCGGTGTGCCTACTGCCGAGCGGGTAGACTATCTCATGCGGCGCAAAACCTGGGAGGATCGGTATCGGAAAGGGGAAGAAGCCAGAGAAGGTCTGATTCGAATTCTGACCGGACTTCTGGACGTGGGAGATCCCAGACTGAAACTGGAGACGAAGCCTTCCGTAATCCTTATGGTGGGTGTAAACGGCGTCGGCAAAACAACCACCATCGGAAAGCTGGCCAATCAGTTCATCCGTGACGGGAAAAAGGTTCTCCTGTGCGCCGGGGACACTTTCCGGGCAGCGGCGGCAGAGCAGCTCGGGATCTGGGCGGAACGCTCAGGCGCAGATTTTGTACGGCATGAAGAGGGGAGCGACCCCGCAGCCGTGGTCTATGACGGGATCTGCGCTGCGAAGGCCAGAGGCAGTGACGTGATTCTGATCGATACGGCAGGTCGGCTGCACAACAAACAGAACCTGATGAACGAGCTGAATAAGATCCGGCGGATCATCGACAGAGAGCTGCCGGATGCAGACGTGGAAACGCTGATGGTTCTGGATGCGACAACCGGTCAGAACGGTCTGCTGCAGGCGAAGCAGTTTCTCGAAACAGCAGGGCTCAGCGGCATTGTGCTGACCAAGCTGGACGGAACGGCGAAGGGCGGTATCGTGTTTGCCATTGCCAATGAGTGCCAGCTTCCTGTGAAGTATGTCGGAGTCGGAGAGGGGATTGACGACCTGATTCCTTTTGACGGGAAGAGCTTTGTGGAAGCGCTGTTCAAATGAAGAGCGCTTCCGGACAGTATGCGTGCCGCACAGAGAAGTGCGGCAGCGTACAGAAACAGAATCATGATTGAAACAGAGGAGCCAAACGGATGACAAGCAAAGAGAGGGCGGAGCTGAGAGGGCTTGCCTCTACCCTGGACACCATCGTACAGATTGGTAAGAACGGAATCACGGAGTCGGTTATTGCTTCGGTGGACACTGCACTCACAGCCCGGGAGCTCATCAAGGGAAAGGTCCTGGAAACCAGCATGCTTACGGCCGGGGAGGCCTGCCAGCAACTGGCTGAGGCCTGCGGCGCGGAACCGGTACAGGCCATCGGTACGAAGTTTGTCCTGTACCGTAAGAGGAAAGACTGACGGAAGCATGGAACTTGCAATCTATGGCGGGAGCTTCAATCCGCCCCACCTGGGTCACCGCGAAGCGCTTGTCAGCGCAATGAAGGAGCTGAAGCCTGACAGGATGATGGTCATCCCGGACCACGAGCCTCCACACAAGGAGATGGCGCCCGGCAGCCCCTCTACGGAACAGAGGCTCAGACTGTGCCGGCTGAATTTCTCAGATCTGGAAGGCGTCGAAGTATCGGATATGGAAGTCCGACGCTCGGGAAAAAGCTATACCTATGACACCGTACGTGAGCTTGAAGAGACGCTGCCGGAGGGCTCGGTCCTGACACTGCTTCTTGGCACAGACATGTTTCTGAGCTTTGAAGAGTGGTATCATTTTGATTATCTGCTGCACCACTGTGTGCTTGCAGTTCTGGCAAGGGAAGAAGACGACCGCGATCTTCTGCTGCACACTGCCGAACGCTTTATCGAAGCTTATGGAGCGAGAGTCAGGCTTCTGCCGCATGAACCGCTTCCCATGCACTCAGCCGAGATCCGTGAAATGCTGCCGAAACGGAGCGGAACGGATCTGCTGTACCCGCCCGTTTATGCGGAGATTATCCGACAGCGCTTCTATGGCGCGCAGCCGGAGCTGAGCTGGCTGCGGGAGCAGGCGTACGGCATGCTGGACGAAAAGCGAATCGCGCATGTGGCCGGCTGCGAGAGCGAGGCAGTGCGTCTGTCACAGTGCTGGGGTGAAGATCCGGAAGTCTGTGCAGAAGCGGGGATTCTCCATGACATCACCAAACGCCTCAGCTACGAAGAACAGTTGAAACTCTGCGAAAAATATGGTATGATGTGCGACATTGCCGAGCTTGAAAGACCGAAGCTGCTGCATGCAAGGACCGGAGCAGCACTGGCAAGGGACCGCTTCGGTGTGACTGATGCCGTATACGAAGCAATTCGCTGGCATACGACCGGCAAGCCGGACATGAATCTGCTGGAGAAGATCGTTTATCTGGCGGACTACATCGAGCCGACCAGAGATTTTCCGGGGATTGACGAACTCCGCAGGCTGGCCTATGAGGACCTGGATGCCGCCGTGCTGCTGGGCCTTCAGATGACAGTCAGAGAAATCCGGGAATGTGGGCAGGAGCCCTATATCGATACGCTGGAAGCCTGTACCTGGTATGAGGCACGCATCAATGAAAGGAGAGACAACTGATATGTTAAGTCCCGAAGAAATCACAGCAATTGCCTACCGGGCACTGGACGACAAGAAGGCAAAAGACGTCAAGATCCTGAAAACCGCAGAGCATACGGTTCTGGCAGACTATTTTGTGATCTGCAACGGAAGCTCTCCGGCGCACATCAAAGCGCTGGTAGATGAGGTGGACAGGCAGCTCTCAGAGGCCGGCGAGCCGCCGATCAGAAGAGAGGGCCTCCGCTCGGACATCTGGGTTCTGATGGACTTCGGCAGCGTGATTGTTCATATCTTTACGGACGAAGCCAGAAAGTTTTACGATCTGGAGCGCCTTTGGAGCGATGCGGAGGCGGTGACGCCCTCATCCCTTCCGAGCCCCTGACTACAGGGGCATCCGGTACGATATTACTGATGAGGAGTATAAAACATGAAATATGATTTTGCCGCCATAGAGAGTAAATGGCAGAGTATCTGGGAAGAAAAGAAGCCTTATGCGGCGATAACCGGTGATCCGAGACCGAAGTTTTACGGCCTGATTGAGTTTCCGTATCCGAGCGCAGCCGGCCTGCATGTCGGACATCCGCGTCCGTTTACTGCGATAGATATCGTTACACGCAAAAAACGGATGGACGGCTACAATGTGATTTTCCCGATTGGCTACGATGCATTTGGCCTGCCGACGGAGAACTATGCCATCAAGAACCATATCCACCCTGCGATTGTCACGAAGGACAATATTGCAAACTTTACCCGCCAGCTTAAGATGCTGGGCTACGGCTTTGACTGGGACCGCTGCGTCAACACCAGCGACCCGGCTTACTATAAGTGGACGCAGTGGATCTTCCTGCAGATGTTCAAACACGGTCTGGCCTACAAGACCACCATGCCCATCAACTGGTGTACAAGCTGCAAAGTGGGCCTGGCGAACGAGGAGGTCGTTGACGGCGTCTGTGAGAGATGCGGCGGCGAGGTTGTCCGGAAGGAGAAAAGCCAGTGGATGCTGCGCATCACAAAGTACGCAGACAGACTGATTGACGACCTTGACGATCTGGATTACATCGAGCGCGTCAAGGTTCAGCAGAAGAACTGGATCGGCCGTTCTACCGGCGTAGAGGTTGATTTCAGAATGACCACCGGCGATACCATCACGGTCTACACGACACGTGCCGATACGCTGTACGGCGTGACCTACATGGTTCTCTCTCCGGAGCATCCCATCCTGGAGAAGTGGAAGGATCAGATCGAAAACTGGGATGAGGTGACCGCCTATCAGACAGAAGCTGCGCGGAAATCCGATTTTGAACGCGGTGAGCTCAACAAGGATAAGACCGGCGTTCTGCTGCAGGGCATCCGGGCAATCAACCCGGTTAACCGTGCGAGTGTACCGGTGTTTATCTCTGACTACGTCCTGATGGGCTACGGTACCGGCGCTGTCATGGGCGTTCCCGGCCATGACCAGCGCGACTGGGAATTTGCCATGAAGTTTGGCCTTCCGATCATTGAGGTGGTCAAGGGCGGTGACATGGCAAAGGAGGCCTTTGCCGCCAAAGAGAACGGCATCATGGTAAACTCCGGTTTCATGGACGGAATGACAGTCAGGGAAGCCATTCCGGCGATGAAGAAATACGTCGTGGAACAGGGCTTCGGCAAGGAGAAGGTAAACTACAAGCTTCGTGACTGGGTCTTCTCACGTCAGCGCTACTGGGGTGAACCGATCCCTCTGGTGGAGTGTCCGGACTGTGGCTGGGTTCCCCTGGACGAGAGCGAGCTGCCGCTGGTCCTTCCCAACGTAGAAAGCTATGAACCTACCGATGACGGTGAGAGCCCGTTGGCCAAGATGACGGAGTGGGTCAACACAACCTGCCCGAAATGCGGCAGACCTGCGAAACGTGAGACCGACACCATGCCGAACTGGGCAGGCTCCTGCTGGTATTATCTGCGCTATATGGACCCGAATAACGACACTGCTCCCTTCTCTAAGGAAGCAGAGGAGTACTGGGGGCCTGTAGACTGGTATAACGGCGGAATGGAGCATACGACGCTCCACCTGTTATACAGCAGATTCTGGCATAAATTCCTCTATGACATTGGCGTCGTCCACACGAAAGAGCCCTATCAGAAGCGCACGTCTCACGGTATGATTCTGGGACGGAACCCGCACTATGTCGGCTATGCCGAGACGGAGGAAGAGAAGCAGGAACTGATCCGCCACTATGGCAGTGAGGCGCTGCGCACTTCCGTAAAGATGTCCAAATCTCTCGGCAATGTCGTAAATCCCGACGACGTCATCAGTGCATACGGTTCCGATACGATGCGTGTGTACATCATGTTTATCGGCGATTTCGAGAAAACGGCGACCTGGTCTGACGAAGCCGTAAAAGGCTCAAAGCGTTTTCTGGATCGATGCTGGAACCTGCTGGAGTTCGTAAAGGAAGATCAGGGAATCAGCGCAAAGAATGAAGCGCTGATCCACAAGACCATCAAGAAGGTCGGAGATGACATTCTTGAGCTCAAAATGAACACCGCGATTGCTGCACTGATGACGCTTGTCAACGCATACTATGCCAACGGCTGCACGAAAGGTGACCTGAAGCCTCTGATCCTGCTGCTCAGCCCGTTCGCCCCGCACATTGCCGAGGAGATGTGGGAACAGACCGGTTTTGCTGCCGCAGAAGGGAAGATGGCCATGCAGATGTCCTGGCCGGAGTACGATGAGAGCAAGACGGTGGATGCTGAGCACGAGATGGCAGTTCAGGTCAACGGAAAGCTTCGTTCTACGATTACGGTAGCAAACGATGCCGATGAAGACACAATTGTAAAGACAGCTCTGGCAGACGAGAAGATCCAGAAACAGATGGTTGGTGCAGAGCTCGTCAAGACAATCGTTGTCAAGAACAGGATCATCAACCTGATTCTTAAAAAATCAAACTAATCCTTGACAAGAACTCTGTTTGCCGTTATAATATTTCTGTTAAGCCAAATTGTTTGGCCCTTGAAACGTCAGTTTTTCTGACGTGTTGGAGGGAGGGAAATAAGTGTCTGAAATCTATGTGAAAGAGAATGAGTCTCTGGACAATGCTTTGAAGAGATTCAAGCGCAGCTGCCAGAAGTCCGGCGTCCTTGCCGATCTGCGCAAGAAGGAGTATTACCAGAGCCCCAGCGTTAAGCGCCGCAAGAAATCAGAAGCAGCGCGCAAGAATAAGAATAAACGTTTTTACTGATTCTCTAAGATGAAAACATCCGCCTTTCTGTGAAAGGCGGATGTTTTTCATCCTGGGGTATTTATTGGGTTCATGTCACGCTCAGCTTCGAAACTCGTCCAGATCGATCTCCAGGCCGTCAACCAGATCCTTCGTAGGATCCTTTTCAGAATTCTCGGGAGGATAGGCTGTGTTCAGAATCTCGTCCACACTGTATCCATCCCTGTCTTCCACGATCGTCGAAGATTTCGAAGCATTTCCGGCTTTCTGCCTGCGGCCGGGATCGGATGCCCGGTTTACACCGCTGCGGGAGGAAGAGGGAGTTGAATCGGACGGATTGCCAGGGCGTTTTCCGCTGCTGCGTGAGCCGGAAGCAGTGCGGCCCGTCGCTTTGCCGGCTCCGCTGCGGGGAGGACGCGGACCCTTCCTGCCGCGGCGGAGGAGGAAGTACACTGCTGCTCCCGCACCCAGTGCTGCAGCAACCAGAACGATGATCCACAAGGTCGTTCTAGACTCATCTCCGGTTTTCGGTGCCTTTCCGACTGTGAAGCGTCCGTCTGACGTTTTGGAACTGGAGACGATGCTGTAGCTGTGATTGCCGGCCTTCAGGCTCTGAATGTACGAGGCCTTCATGGTGATGACGGTGTTGCTGCCTTTCAGACTGTAGTTGTCAGAAGCAACCTTCTGCCCGTCTACCAGGAGATACTGAAATTCCGAGTAAGGTGCGTCAGAGCGGATGGTGAAGGTGCTGCCGTAATAAGCGGCATCGGCATCGCTGACGTTACCGTTGCTGCCGGCGGAGCTGTTGCTGCTGCCGGTGATGGTCAGAGTACCGTCCACAGTCGTGATATCATAGTTGGAGCTTACATCCTGCGTACCGGCAAGGATCTTGACATTGCTGATCGATTTGGTGTAGACACCGACGTCGACCGGGCCGTTCTTGATACTGTTGCCGCGCACGTCATAGATGTCGTAATCCGCGCTGAGCCGGTGTGAGCTGTTTGCCAGAGCGGTTGCCTTGACGTTTTTATTGTTCAGTGCTTTTCCGTCGTAGGCCTTGGAATCGGAAACCGCAGTCAGGGTCAGGGGGAACTTGGTCACCGTCAGGGTACCGGGCACCAGTCGGATGTTGTATTTGCTGTTGTCGACAACTGCGCCTGCGCTGGACTTGATGACAACGGACTGAATCTCATTTGCCTGCGTTCCTACGTTTGTGATCACAGAGGTGGATTTGAAACTGACGCGATCAATCTGATCTCCGTCTGTCAGGCCTGACACTTCATATTCATTCAGTGAATGCGGATTGCCGTCGTAAGTCCAGGTCCCGGATTTGGCTGTCAGCGTAAGTGCGACATTGGTCTGCTGCGGGGCGGAGATGTTTACCATGCCAGAGACGGTGCGTATGTTGTAATTCCCGGTAACGTCATTGCCGTAGGCGTCTACGATACGGAGATTGTTGGTGTCGATATAGGTCTGGAAGCTGGTACGTCCGCTTCCGATCACAAAGTTACCGATCAGCCTGTGACCGTTTACAAGACCTTCCGCTTTATAACCGTTCGTGAAGCCCTCATAGGGATTGCTCAGATTGGCGGCGATCTTCTCCTCGCCGTTTGCCGTGAGATTGCCGGAAATGGCCGTGACGGTAAGGTCACGCTTTGTCACGGAGAGCAGCCCCGGTGCAAAGCGAAGGTTGTATTTTCCCTGAGGTACGGCCGCGCCGGTGGCGGAGACGATCTCCACATTGAGGATTTCATTGGCACACTCTCCGACATTGGTGATCGCAGAGGATGTCTTAAAGGTGACCCTGCTGATCCGGTCGCCGTCAAGAAGCGCAGTGCTTGTATATTCATTCAGCCGGTGTTCCGTACCGTCGTATGTCCAGGTATAGGACCTGGGAGAGATCGTCAGGCTGTAGTTTGACGGGGTGGGCGTCGGCGTCGGGGTAGGAGCGATGTTGGTAATGACGATGCGGCCGGGTACGGCAGTGATCTGATAAAAATCTGTAACATCCCAGTCAGAGTTGCGAATCCTGATCCGCAGCCGATTGAGATCGATTCCGGTGTCGAAGCTCTCGGACCCGCTGCCGGTGACGAAGCTGCCGACAAGCTCATGATCGCTGAGAAGACCTTCGGCTTTATAGCCATTCCGATAGACATTATCTGCAGTGCTGAGCTCTGCGGCTGTTTTCACCTCACCCTGGGTGGTTAAAGACCCGGAAATGGCCGTGACGGTCAAGGGGCGCTTTGTCACCGTAATCACGCCGGACTGGATGCGAATGGTCCCGTCGTTGATGGCGTTCAATATGGTCTGGGTGGGAATCTGCTGGCCGTAGGGATCATACATTTCCAGATAGGCAATGTCACTCTGGGCCGAGCCCGGATTGGTCAGGCTGCCGTCCACACTGACGTTTCGCAGAGTGAAACCGTTGAGGTTCCCATCCACAGAACAGGTCTCCGCGATAAGCGGTGTGCCGTCATAGACCTTGGTGACATCGTCGGGACGTATGCTGATCTGAGGAAGCGTAAGGGGAACAGGCGTCGGTTCCGGCGTGGGAGTAGGTGTCGGTGTAGGCGTGGGAGCAGGTGTCGGTGTAGGCGTCGGAGCAGGTGTCGGTGTAGGCGTCGGGAATGGATCGATCACAGGCTCCTCCGGCGGAATCAGAACGGGCTCGGTGCCGGACTCCTCGGGAGGAAGTGCCGATTGCTTCCACTGCGCGGTCAGAGTAAGATCTGCATAGGGGTAGAGGTACTCTCCAGCGGAGATCCTTATGCTGGGACCGTAATCATAGCTGAGCAGGAAACCGTCAAATTCCAGACCGAAGGTTGCAGCATAGGCAGCAGCGGCATCCTGAAGTGTCGAAACCAGGAAGCCCTCGGAATAGAATGTATTCTCATCCCATGTGAGCTGGCCGCCGTAACCGAGAATCCCGCTGTCATACCGAATGAGAGGTGTCTCAGCCTGACATTTTGAGAAGTGGATGCCAAGTTCGTAGTTTCCGTCGGTATAAGCCCCTACGTAGTCGCTGTCAAGCCCGGAGCCGTCACTGGTGAGCAACTCATAGAACCAGAGGGATACCTCGCTGCTCTGGAGACTCGGATGGGCTTTTTCCAGAAGCGGCAGGACGGAGGCGCCGTTCAAAGTGAGGTCGGCGACATAGTAGTCTGCAGGCGGCGTAATGACGATCTCCGCCTCCGGGATCACCACGGCTTCCATCGGGACGCCGGATCCCAGGTCCTGGCGGGTCCAGTCGTCAAAACGGTGGTCGATGAGACTGAGGCTGTAGTCCGGAAGGGAAGCACCGGTGTAGCTTCCAAAATCCTGCGTGATGACCAGGACCTCCTCAGGGATGCTCTCAAATCCGTCGGCCATCTCATCATAGCCGTAATCTGTCCCGAACAGAGCGGCCTGGATCTGCGCTTCGTCCTCGTCCGGATCAGCCGTTACGGAGAAACTGAGCTGTGAGCCGGATGGAATGCTGAGCGGCTGCCCTGCCGCCAGAGCGGAGACGCCGGACAACGAGAGAACCAGAAGCAGAGCGAGCAGTGTGCATAACGTCTTTTCTGTTTTTTTCATAAAGTATCATCTCCTGTAGATCTCGGACTGCGGCAGTTCCGCAGCCAATGATCTCTGTATGCTATGTTCTGTATAATACTATACACTTCATCTTATATAATGGCAACTTAAGAAATCTAAAACCTGCGGCTGGATGTATTCCGCAGGTTTAGAGCCAAAATCAGTCTGAAAAGTATTTTTTTACAAAGTCGATACTGTCCTTCGGTACCGAGAATTCTCTCCCGCGCAATTCGTTCAGGATCCCCGCATCCGTTGGAAATGCGAAGCGGAGACGCCAGGAATACAGAGCCTGTCCGCTTTCTCCGTAACGGCGGTTCAGGGACTCCCTCCCGTATTTCCCGTCGCCCAGAAGCGGCCAGCCCGCGTGTGCCATCTGGACACGGATCTGGTGGGTCCGACCGGTCAGAATGCGGCATTCTAACAGAGACAGGCCGCTGCGGCTTTCCAGCAGCCTGTAATCCGTGACGGCGGTGCGGCTTCCGGGTTCCGGATGCTTCTTGACATAGACCTGGTTTTTGCGAGCGTCTTTAAACAGCTCATCCTCAAGACGGCCTTCGGGTGGTTTGGGTCTGCCACAGACAACACAGAGGTAGCTCTTCTCAATCTCCCGGGTACGGATTTTTTCATTCAGAATCCTCAGACTCTCCGCATTCTTCGCTGCGATCACGATCCCGCCGGTGTTGCGGTCAATACGGTTGCAGAGTGCGGGTGTGAAGGAATTCTCTTCCTTCGGGCGCCACTCGCCCTTCTCGGCCAGATAAGCCTGTATGTTGGCAATCAGGGTGTTATAATCCCAGACTCCGGCGCTGTGACAGAGCACACCGGGTTTCTTGTCGACCAGAAGAATATTCTCATCCTCATACACAATACTGAGACGCGGCTTTGAAATCTTACGCCAGGAGTTTTCTTCCCGCGGTGCTTCGAAAAACTCATCACCGATGTAGAGCTGCAGAATGTCACCGGCCGCCAGACGAAGATCGCGTCCGGCGGCTTTTCCATTCACTTTGATCCTCTTGAGGCGGATATACTTCTGCAGAAGGCTGTCCGGCAGCAGAGGCACGGATTTTGAGACAAAACGATCCAGTCTCTGACCGGCATCATTTTTACCGACAGTCAGTTCTTTCATGCAGCACCATCTTCGACCACTTCAGCCCGTTTATTTCTGATCTGTATTGCGTTCCTCACGCTCTTCCACGTCAGCGACTTCGTCCTCGTGCTTTACTTCCACGTGGATGGAGACAGGGATGGTTTCTTTCACTTTTTCCACCGTGTCGGCTGCAAATTCATGAATCTTCCGGTTGCTGTCTTCGTCCATGACGTTCACAACCGCGCCGTCATCCTTCTGGATCTCTACCGTGCAGCCAAAGCCGACTGTGGCGAGAACGGCTGCAAGGACAACCCACTTTGCCGCGGCGATCCCGACAGCGGCGCCGACTACACCAACGCTCACCGGGATGTCCAGAATGGGATTGCCGTTCCGGCGGACGACAATGCGCGAGACGTTTCCTTTCTGCACAAGCTCCTTCAGTTTTTCAATCATCTTCTGTACGTCCAAGTTAAACTCCTCCATTCAGTTATGGTTCCTGCTGCATTATAGACGGCCTGGAAGAGAGATAGATGAACAGGATATAAAATTAAAACATCGGAATCATGAATTCTCAATCGGCTGTAAGAAGGCGGTGATTGCGTTAAGCATGAGCTTTTTCTTCCCGACAGAATCGAATTCAATCTCCAGCAGCCGGTCGTTACCCATGGGTGTGATCATGGTTACGCTGCCCTCGCCAAAGGCGCGGTGCCTGACACGCTGCCCGATGGAGAGCACCGGAGCAGGCGGCCGTTCCTTTTTGGATACGGGAAGTGAAGTCCCGCGGGATGCGCTTTCGGGAGCTTTCTTCTGTGCGGATGCGTACGGTCTGTTTTCAGCCGTCTGCGGTCCTCTCCGCTCTGCAAGCCCGGCTTCCTCCAGAAAACGGCTCGGCCGGTTCGCAGTGCTGCGGCCGAAGAGCATACGCTGCCGGGCGCTGGTCAGGATCAGGCGCTCTTTTGCGCGGGTAAAGGCAACGTAACAGAGGCGGCGCTCTTCTTCAATTTCATCCTGATCTCCGACGGAGCGCGAGCCGGGGAAAATGTTTTCCTCCATCCCAACGACATAGACAACCGGGAATTCCAGCCCCTTGGCACTGTGGACGGTCATCATCAGGACACAGTCCTCATCCGCCTCCAGACCGTCCAGATCCGTATAGAGGGCGATGCTGGCCAGATAACCTGCAAGGCTGCTGTCGCCGGAGTCTTTCTGATATCCGATCATGCTGCTCTTGAGCTCCCGCACGTTGTCGGCGCGGTCGCGGTCGCGCTCGTCTTTTGCGTTCTGCAGCATGAGGAGATAACCGGTCTTCTCCAACAGCAGGTCGTACAGCTGCGGCAGATCCTGTACAGAATTCTGCAGGTCGCGGATAAGGCCTGCAAATTCCCGCATCCGTATGGACGCCCGGCTCAGCTCCGGATATCGGTCTGCCCGCTCAAAGACGTCGAACAGACTGAGATTCTCTGCTGCAGCGATCGCCTGCGCCGATGCCAGACTGCGCTCGCCGATGCCGCGCGGAGGGACGTTTACGATCCGGCTGAGACGCAGTTCGTCCCGGGTGTCAGCAACAACACACAGGTATGAGAGCATGTCCTTGACCTCGGTACGGTCGAAGAAGCGTGCGCCTCCGATCACCCGGTAAGGGATGCCGACCCGGCGAAGAGCAGCTTCAAGCTGGCCGGACTGTGCGTTCATGCGATAGAGAACGGCATGGTCCTGCCACCGCATCCCGTGTGAAAAATCCGACAGAATGCTGTTGGCGACGGTGTAAGCCTCCTCGCCCTCATCACGGAGGGTTACGGACTGCACCGGATCGCCGCGACCGTGGAAGGTCCAGAGCTCCTTGCCTTTTCGGCCGCGGTTGTTTCGAATCAGGCTGTTGGCTGCCTCCAGAATCCGCTCCGTACTGCGGTAATTCTGCTCCAGCCGGACTGTACGGCAGCCCCGCCAGCGCCGCTCAAAAGACAGAATATTCTCTACCGTTGCGCCGCGAAAACGGTAGATGCTCTGATCGTCATCGCCAACGACACAGAGGTTCCTGTGTTCGCCCGCAAGCAGGGTGAGAAGCCGATCCTGCAGCTGGTTGGTGTCCTGATACTCGTCCACCATAATGTAGGAAAAACGTCTCTGCCAGTACTGCAGACGATCCGGAAAACGTTCCATGACAAGCACGGCGTTCAGGATCAGATCGTCGAAGTCCATGGCGTTGGCAGCAAACAGGCGGCGGTTGTATTCGGTATAGAGCTCTGCAATGCGCATTCTGCGGCTGTCTCGACTCCTGGAAGCCTCGAGCAAAAACTCCTCCGGGAGAACCCGGGCATCCTTTGCACGGCTGATCTCGTTCAGAATGGAGCGGTGCGGCCAGAGCTTTTCGTCCAGATCGTGCTCCTTCAGGATCTTCTTCATCAGGCTCTGGCTGTCGGCACTGTCATAGATGTTGTAGTTTGCTCCGTAACCCAGCAGCTCTGCGTCCGAACGGAGAATGCGTACACAGGCCGAATGGAAGGTGCATGCCCAGATCTCTCGCGCGTCCTCGCCGAGCATGTTCTCCAGGCGGTTCTTCAGTTCGTCGGCCGCCTTGTTCGTAAACGTAATGGCAAGGATCCGCCAGGGGGGAATCGGGGAGAGGACAGCTCTTTCATCGGCCGACGCAGCCTTGCTTTGAAAGGCTTCAAGGTCTCCTTCCGACGCACCCGGCGGGAGATGATCCGAGTCCGAGGCAGCTCCGTAGCGCAGCAGATTTGCAATCCGATTGATGAGGACCGTCGTTTTCCCGCTGCCTGCGCCTGCGAGAATCAGAAGCGGACCCTCCGTCGCCATGACCGCTTCGAGCTGCTTTTCATTCAGGTTCGGAAAGCGCGATTCAATCCAGCTCCGACGAAGTCGGACGTATTCAGTTTGAAAGTCAGTATCATTCATAATGTTCATAAATGATATTGTAGCATGTTTTCGAATCCGCTTCAAGACTTCGCACTTGCAGATTTTCCTTCAGGATGATAAAATGTCATAAATTACAAAAGACAGGGAGAATCAGAATGAAGGGAATCATTCTTGCCGGCGGCGCCGGTACGAGGCTGTATCCGCTGACCATTGTCGTGTCGAAGCAGCTTCTGCCGATCTATAACAAGCCGATGATCTATTATCCTCTGTCCACACTGATGCTGGCGAAAATCCAGGATATCTTGGTGATCAGCACACCGGAGGATACGCCGCGAATCCGGCAGCTTCTGGGAGACGGCTCTCAATTTGGAATCCGGCTGGAGTATGCCGTTCAGGAGCGGCCGGAAGGACTTGCCCAGGCCTTCACCATCGGAAGAGACTTCATAGGGGACGACAGCTGCGCCATGATCCTTGGCGACAACATTTTTTACGGCAACGGTCTCGGAAACAAGCTGGAGTCCGCAGCCCGAAATGCCGAAGAGGGGAACGCGACTATCTTCGGATACTATGTGGAAGATCCTGAGCGCTACGGGATCATGGAGTTTGAAGGAAGCTCCAAATACGGGCAGGACGGCGTGCATGTACTCTCGGTGGAGGAGAAGCCGAAAGAGCCGAAGAGCAACTATGCGATCGTCGGTCTCTACTTTTATCCTCCGGGTGTAAGCGACATGGCGGAGCTGGTGAAGCCGAGCGCCAGGGGTGAACTCGAGATCACCACGCTCAACGACCTGTACCTCCGACAGAAGCGTCTGCATGCACAGCTCCTCGGCAGAGGCTTTACCTGGATGGATGCAGGGACCGTAGACAGCCTGAGGCGTGCGACAAACTTTGTCTGTATGCTCGAGCAGTATCAGGGGATGACCATCTCAGCCCCGGAAGAGATCGCGTTTCACCTTGGTTGGATCGACAGTCTGAAGCTTGCGGAGGGTGCAGCCCGATATGGCAACAGTCCGTACGGTGATCACCTGAGAGCGGTTCTGGAGGGCAGGATTGTCCTCTGAGTACACGGAAGTGAATCGGAATGACGTATCCCGGAATCCTGTGTGTAAACAATTCATGGAGAGGGGAACAGAAGCTTGGAAGGAATGACAGTGACAAAGGCCGCGGAGCTCGTCGGAGGAGAGATCGCCGGAGTTCTGAATAATGACAGAGAACTGCGGCATATCGTGATTGACAGCCGTGCGGTCGAGGAAGGGGACCTCTTCGCTGCATACCGCGGCGAACACGCAGACGGCCATGACTATATCCACGCTGCTTTTCTAAACGGCGCAGCGTGCTGTCTTGCGGAATATACTCCCGAGGGGGAAACCGGCACGCTGATTCTGGTCCCGGATGTACAGGCAGCGATCGAAAAGCTCGCAGAGGCTTATCGGGCGGAATTCGACCTCCCGGTAGTCGGCGTCACGGGCAGTGTCGGCAAGACAACTGCCAAAGAGATGATCGCGGCCGTGCTGGAGCAGCGCTTCCGTACGCTGCGCACGGAGGGAAACCTGAATAACCGGATCGGAATCCCGATGATGCTGTCCCGTCTGGAACACCGGCACGAGGCGGCGGTGATCGAGATGGGGATCTCCGATTTCGGCGAGATGTCGTTGCTCTCCCGGATGGTAAGACCGACGGCGGCGGTCTTTACCGTCATTGGACATGCGCATCTTGAGTTTCTGCATGACCTGGAGGGCGTCCTTCGGGCGAAAACCGAGATGCTGGAAGATCTGCCGGACACCGCACCGGTGATCGTGAACGGTGACGATACCCTGCTTGCAGAGCTGCAGTGCATGCAGCGGAAAATCACTTACGGCTTCGGAGAGAACTGTGACGTCCGTGCCGAACAGGTTCGTACGGAAGAGACGGATACCTGCTGTGAGATCGTATGCGGCCTTCGCCACATCTCTGTCCGGATCCCGGCCTTTGGCAGGCACGTGGTCTATGCAGCGCTTTCTGCAGCGACCGTCGGAATGCTGTTCGGTCTGAGTGATGAGCAAATACGCGCAGGGATTGCAGCCTTTCGGAATGTCAGCAGACGGGGGGATGTCATCCGTACGGCTTCCGTCACACTCTTTGACGACAGCTATAATGCCAATCCGGACTCCGTCAGATGCGCGATAGACTCCCTCGTGCTCCTGCCGGGGAAACGCCACGTATGTATTCTCGGGGACATGCTGGAACAGGGGGAGAACAGTGTCCCGATGCATGAGGAGGTCGGACTCTATGCCCTGGAGAAGGGCGTGGAGCTGATCCTCACCAGCGGACTGTATTCGGAGGCGCTCTGCCGCGGTGCGGGAGGGATCGGAAAACGCTTCGAGACCCGGGAGGCGCTTATTGACGCGCTGCGGAAGGAACTTCGGGAAGGGGACTGCATCCTCGTAAAAGCCTCGAAGGGATCGCACTATGAGTTCGTCTCTGCAGCGATCCGCGAGATGTGACAGTTCTCACCCTGCCGTACACTTTTTTCTCCAAAAAATACTTTTTCTGTTGTTTTGAACAAAAAGCTGTGATATGATGTCTTTACAGAATTCGTAAAAAAACTGTGCTGCACAAGCAGCAGATGGGAGAAAAAATCTATGATCAAAGACGGAAAGATTTTTCTTGCTAAGTCAGGAGAAAAGGAGCTTTGCCTTCTGCCGTCCATGGCGAACCGCCACGGTCTGATCGCCGGCGCCACCGGCACCGGAAAAACGGTTACGATGAAGGTCCTGGCAGAGTCATTCTCCGCATTGGGGGTTCCGGTTTTCCTCGCGGACGTAAAGGGCGACCTCTCCGGCATGTGTGCAGCCGGGACGGATTCGGCGAATATGCAGGAGCGGATTGCCCGCTTTGGCATTGGGGACAGCTTCCAATACCAGAGCTTTCCGACCCGCTTCTGGGACATCTTCGGCGAAACCGGACATCCGGTGCGCGTGACGGTCTCCTCCATGGGACCCACACTGCTTGCGCGGCTTCTGGGCCTGACAGAGATTCAGACCGGCGTGCTGAATATCGTCTTCCGTGTGGCGGATGATCACGGTCTGCTGCTGCTTGATCTGAAGGATCTCCGGGCCATGCTGCAGTTCGTCGGCGACAACCGTGCGGAGTTCACCACCATGTACGGAAACGTCTCGGCGGCAAGCATCGGCGCCATTCAGCGTGCCCTGCTGGCCTTTGAAGAGGAGGGCGGCGAGCAGTTCTTTGGCGAGCCTGAGCTCGACATCCGGGACTGGATGCGCACCGGCAGGGAAGGCAAGGGATATATCAACATTCTTTCCTCGAAGCGTCTGATCCAGAGCCCAACGGTCTATGCGATCTTCCTGCTCTGGATGATGACCGATCTTTTCGAGAAGCTTCCGGAGGTCGGTGACCTCGAGAAGCCGAGGATGATTTTCTTCTTCGATGAGGCACATCTGCTCTTTACCGACTGCCCGAAGGCACTGGTTCAGAAGATCGTCCAGGTTGTGAAGCTGATCCGGTCCAAAGGCGTAGGAATCTACTTTGTCAGCCAGAGTCCCTCCGATATCCCGAACGAAGTCCTGGCGCAGCTCTCCAACCGCGTTCAGCACGCCCTGCGCGCCTATACTCCTGCAGAGCTGAAGGCCGTCCGTGCTGCCGCGAAGGGCTTCCGTGTGAATCCTGCCTTTAACACGGAAACTGCACTGCAGGAGCTCGGAGTAGGCGAAGCGCTGATCAGCTTCCTGGACGAAGAAGGCATCCCGAGCATTGTGGAGAGAGGCTTCGTGCTGCCTCCCGAGAGCCTGATGGGCATCGCGGATGCCAACGTCGTAAACACCTATATTCTCAGTGACGAGTTTGAGGTCAAATACCGCGAGAGCTATGACCGTGAATCTGCATTCGAAATCATCACAAAAGCAAATGAAGAACTGGAAGCGCAGCGAATCCGGGAAGCAGCGGAAGCCGAGGCTGAGAAGATCCGTCAGAAGGAAGAGGCCGCTGCACTGAAGGCATTGGAGAAAGAAGCCGCTGCCGCACAGAAGCAGGCTGAAAAAGAAGCCGCAGCTGCGGAAAAAGCGGCCCAGAAGGAAGCCGAGAGAAAGAAGAAAACCATCGAGAAAGCCACCGCTGCAGCGACCTCCTCGGTCATGCGCTCAGTCAGCACCAACCTTGTGAACACCGTTCTGGGTGGGAAAAAGACCGACGCAAAGACCATCGCCAAACGCGCGGCCACCAACGCGCTGAGTTCCGTCATGCGTAACGGCAGCAGCTCCATTATCCGCGGCCTCTTTGGCAATATCAAATAACCGTACAGAAAACCTGCATACACAGCATAAGAGAAAGCCCGCACTCAGCGGGCTTTCTCTTATGCCGGTTCGTAACTTCTCCCGGTCTCGTTTCCGTCGGCGTCGTAGTCGATATCCTCCATCAGCGCAGGGTCTACACGGCTGCGCTTTTTTACAGTCATGCCTTGACCCTGCAGGTTGAAGACCCAGATCTTATGACTGGGAAAGTCCGGATCCGGCTTGCGAAACACACCTGTCTCGTTCAAACGGCAGAACTTTGCCCGCCCTTCTGCCGTGTCCAGCAGATCACCCGGACCGCTGTAATACAGCGGGTCCTTCTTTGCCTCTTCCTTAAAGCGCTCCCAGTCCTCATCAGAGGTTTTCATCACGTCATCTGGCTGCAGCATCGTATATATCGGCTCCTTTCCTGCTTCTGAACTGATGCCTTATTATCCTTTATATTTATTATAATTGCAAGAGTGGATTTCCAGATCTTAGGAAAATCTTAAGTGCCTGTTCATATAATATTCATATTTAATCACTCGATTTGTTGTAAAATTACAAAATGTAATAATGCGTTATGATAGGTGTCTTTACGGCATACTGAGCCCACCGCGAAGGCCCAGTCTGGAGAATAAGGAGAAAGAGTCAAATGACCAAACAACTTCTGAACAAACTGACGAGCATGGCCCTGGTGATGTCCATGGTCCTGTCGCTGGTCGTCCCTGCCGCCGGAGCGGAGTACGCGCCGGAGGAGAGCGGGGAAATACCGGTCAGCCAGGTTTATGAAGCGGCAGACCAGACGTCTGACGCACCGGCGTCTGCAAAGCCGGCAAAGGAGATGCCGGAGGCTGTCGTCGCTCCGAAAGATCCGGAGAGCCCGGCACCGGCCGATGCACCTGAACGGGCACTGCCTGAGGCGCCGGAACTGCCCGAAGAACTCCCTGTGCCGGAGCCGGCTGCGCCTGCGGAAGAGCCTGCCGAGGATCTTCCTGAAGAAGCGCCCGAGGGGGAGGAGCCCGCGCCCGAGGCTCTGCCCGAAGAGCTGCCCGAGGCCCCCGAAGAGGAAGAGCAGGTCGTGGCGCCTGAGGAGGAAGAGGAGCTCCCGTACCGTACGCTCACGGTTCAGGCTGCAAGACTGCCGGTAGCTGATGAGAATCAGAATCCTGTCGAGCCCATCCTTTGGAGCAGCACCATGTGGAATCGGCTCTATGGCAGAATTCCGGAATTCAGCGCCAAAAACGACAGCGTGACCGTTGAGATTACCGGCTCCATGCCGGAGACTGTGACGGCTCAGGCCAGATTTGTTGGATTCGCCGAGGCGGAGACCCATCCTGAAGTCGCACTCTTCCTGCTGGAGGCGGAGCTCCGGTACCCGGACGGCACAGCCTATGTGCCGGAAGAGGAGCTGCAGGTCACGGTGGCATCCGAGGGCCTGCTCCGCGCCGCCCTGGACGGAAAAGCCTTCCTCGCTTACTCTGACGAAGCCTATGACGGCACCGGCAGAGAGGGAGACGTCGGCATCCTCGGAGACTTCAGCGTCAGATCCGAATGGCTGGCCTATACCGAGAACGAGTACACGGAACCCATCCGCTTCCAGACCGCCGGCCTGCTGGATACTACTGTTCTGGGGACCGTAAAATTCACCGAAGCGGCCTCCCGCTTCCGCTTCCTCCTGTCCGGACAGCAGGGCCTGCGGAACCTGAACGCAAAGACAGAGAACGGCACTGCCGTGACGGTAACCGGTCCCTTCTCCGGCAGCGTCTTCCTTCAGGCCGACGCTGCAGCCGATGTACCGGCCGGCCTTGAGGGTGAGACGATCGCCGCAGTGAATCTCAGCCTGACCGACATAAACGGAATATCCTTCCTGCCCGAGACTCTAGTGACTGTGACCCTCTCTGACCCCGCCATCGCCGAGGCCGTGCAGAACGGCGCGGAGCCGGCGGTCTGGAGCGTCACCGCTGAAGGCACCGCGGTACCTGTGAGCGCCCCCTACTTCTACGGTGACTCGGTGGTCTTCTCGGCGAAGAACATTCTTGCCTTCTGCGTCACGGTCCCGGTAAAGGAAGAACCGGAACCCGAGAATAGAGCAGAGGAGAAGCCTGAAAGCAGAACCCTGACAGCCACGGATAACTTAGGCTATGAGGTTACGGTAGTATGCCCGCCGGAGGCCGAGATCCCGGAGAACGCCGAGCTTGTTGTCACGGAGCTCGCGGAAGGAACAGCGGAATATGACAGCTATGTCGAGAGAGCAGCCGGAGCCCTGAACAAGGACGCCGGAACTTTGGCGTCCGCCCATGCCCTGGACATCCGCCTTGTGAACCCGGAGAGCGGGGAGCACTATCAGCCGAGTCAGGACCTGAAAGTTTCCATCCGCCTGCTGCAGGAAGAACTGGGAACCGACGACGCGGTCAGCATTGTCCACTTTGAGAGCGCCCCTGTGGCCAACGTCTTCTCCGCGAACAGCAAGTCCGCAAGAAGAACACAGGCTGTGAACCCCTATGCCGATAAGCCGGTCGTCCTTGGCACAACGGTCCTTGGCGACACCATCGAGTTTGAGACAGACGGATTCTCTGTCTATGTTGTGCTGCGCTATACCGTCGAAACCTATTATAAGGACAGCGAGGGTGAAACCTGGCACATCACCGCAACCTACGGCCCCGACACCGGCCTGCCGGAGGACGTGGAGCTGAAGGTCACCGAGCTTACCGCCGAGGAGAGCGAGGGCTACCTTGCCGAAACGGCCGAGGCACTCGGTAAAGCGGAAAAGGCGGTCAAAATCGCTAAGGCCTTTGATATCTCCTTTGAGAAGGACGGTACGGTCTACCACAACCTGAACGGTGACGTGGAGATCAGCATTGAACTGCTGGACCAGGAAACCGCCGACGAGCTGCGGGTTGTACACTTCGCCTCTGACGGGCAGAAGGTGGAAGCCCTCGACAGCAAGACCGCTGGCAACACCGTCAGCTTCGCCAGCAATGAGTTCAGCGTCTATGTTGTCGTCGAGGTGACGGTCACCCAGATCATCACCGCCTCCGACGGGAACGACTATCTTGTCGCCGTGACTTACGACAACGACAGCGGCGTGCCGATGGACGCGCAGCTCGAGGTTTCGGAGCTTGCGGCTGACACAGAAGAATATCAGAATTATGTAAACCAGGCTGCCGAGACGCTGGGCAAGGAGGCCGCGGTTTTCGCCTTTGCCCACGCGTTTGACATTTCGCTCATCGACCCGGCTACGGGCGATCACTGCGAGCCGATCAGGCCAGTGGCGGTTTCTGTCCGCCTGCTGAACGAGGATGTTCAGGACGGGGACGCGGTCAACGTCGTCCACTTTGCCGAGAGCGGCGCGGAAGCCCTCGCGGCGAATGCCGTTGACGGCGCTGTGGAATTTGAGAGCGCAAGCTTCTCTGTTTACGTGGTCTCCTCTGACCAGCGCGGCTACATATTTAAATTTTTGAGCCCGGAGCAAAAGGAGTATACCCAGCTTCGCCAGACCGTCTTTGACGGCGATGTGCTGGTCGAGCCGGTGGCCCCCTCCGAATTCGGCCGCGTATTTGAAAAGTGGATCTGGAAGGGCATGGAGGGCACTGACGCCGACTACTCCGATTTCAGCTATACCTACAACGCGGCCGCGCCGCAAAACACCCCCTTTATGGATGCCAACGGGAAGATCATCGTGCCCAATACCCAGCGCGGCATGAAGGAGATCGAGGTCACGGCGAGCTTTACGGACGAAAATAATGCCCAGTACCATATCCTCTTCAACGACCAGGACGAGAACATCTATAATCAGATCACGTACAGAACCGGTACGCGTGTTGACCCCAACGGCGTGGAAAACGCGGCAAACAAGGCCTCCTATGTCGTGGTCCAGAAGAAGACCGGCCAGTATCTGACCTTCTCCTACTGGACGGAGGATCTTTATGATCTGGACCAGAACACCGGCAAGCCGAAGCCCTTCCAGCCGGAGGACATCAGCCGAGACATCAGCCTTTACCCCTACTGCCCGCAGGCGCACTGGCTGCACTTTGACGTCAACAAGGCGCAGGCGGGCGGCCAGAGCCTTGCCTTCGTCTCCCCGAAGGTCATCCTCGAGGGCGAGGTCCCGACGAGCGCCGACGTCCCCACAGCCGACGGCTATGTCTTCAACGGCTGGTGGACCAAGGCCGCTGGAGATGCCTCCACCAACTGTTATCAGATCTACGACTCTGCCGGAGCGCTTGTTCCCGCAAGCGAGACAAGGCTCAAGCCCGGCAGCAGCACTGAGACTTTTGAGTACGAGTATGAGCTGCGCCTCTACACCGGCGGCGATTCTCTCGACTATGACCCGACCCTGTACGCCCACTGGACGGCAGTTGAGACGTCAACATATACGGTCGGTTATTATGTGCAGAACCCTGATAATCCGAATGAGTATCAGTTCCGCATGCTCCATGAAACTGCAGCCAACGAGACGTATGTCGGCACCGGCACAGTCGGCGAGACCATAGGCCTACCGACCAGTGATGCGGATATCAAATTCAACGTTCTGACGCTGAATCAGTTTGCGACCGCAGCCGGTCTTGAAGCAGCCGGTCTGACCTTGAATACCGAAAAATCCGAGAAGGTCACGATTTCCCCGGACGGAAACACCGCGTTTAAGGTCTACTTTGATCGCAAAGAGTTTACCCTGAGCTTTTGGAGCGATGTATCGAATGGACATGGCAGCGGCACCAACAAGGCGAGTATTACTGCGCTCTATGGCGCATATATAGCGGATCAGTGGCCCAAGAACAAAAATGACGGGGTACAATGGCTGTTTTGCACTGACACGAATTCCAATAAGATGACCATATTTACCATGCCTGCGGAGAACATCGAGTTCACTGATAACGGTGTAAGTACCGGACGCAGTTGGGAGAGACTGGTCCACCTGCAGAACATTGCCGATGATTTGTATGGTGATTCCAATAACGCCTACACGGATACCCGTACTACAGCCGCAGGTGGAACATACCAATACAACTACCAATACCTCAGCATGCAGATCTATGCCAATGTCAGCACGATGATCCAGATACCCGGCTTTGATCTTGTTCAGATTGTGGGCTCTAATCAGCAAGCTTCAAATGCAAACATTAACTCAGCGAAAAATAAAACGTGGGTAAAAGCCGGGGAAACCGCGCCATACAGTACCAATGGCTTGAGTGTAACCAATGATGGAGATGAGGTGCTGTATTTCTACCGTAAAAACAACAACACCGGTCAGGCCGACCTGTATTTCAAGCGCCATACTCAGCCCCTGACGATCCGGTATAAGGTTGACGGTCGTTGGGCTACGGATATCACGCTCGCGAACACTTCGATGCCCGGCGCGACGGTGGTCTCGGACGGCTCCGGTCTTAAATGGGACAGCGTGAAGTTTGACTCTGACCTGAGCAATTATCTGTACGACTATACATCCGATCATGCGAATCTCGGGATGATCAAGGATGCTGAGACATGGTGGTTCTGGGACGAGGGCCTGACTCAGGCCGCTCAGCCGAGTGATATTGCGAAAATGCCCGACCGCCCCATCGTCCTGTATATGGGCTTGCGCACGAGATTTGCCGTCAACATCGACCCCCAGGGCGGCGAGATGGACGGCATGACCCAGAGCACCTGGTTTAACGTCGGCAAGGATGAGTCGGTCGCCGAGTACACCATCTCCCGCGACTATGTCGCCTGGAACGAGATGTACGAGTCCAAGTCCGCCATCCCCGAGAGCACCAAGCTCTATAAGTACGTCTACAACACCCGCACCAATAACGACGGCACCCGCTCCGCGAAATATGTGGAGATGACTGCCGAGGAGCGGGCGGATGACAGCATCACAGCCTATGTCTACTACCCCGGTCTTTGGCAGTTCCAGTACTGGTATGAGGAAGGCCACCCGAACACACCCTTCGACTTTGTGACGCCGCCCAACCGGCCCATCACCATCCTTGCCAAGTGGGTGCACGCGGGTACCTATTCCATCGTCTACAATGCGGACAACGGCGGCAAAAGCTACCGTATCCCGAAGGATCCGGAGCTCTATCTCGAGGGCTCGCAGGCTGTCATCAAGGCCTCCGTGGATCAGCCGGGCGACAAGCAGTTCCGCTTCTGGGCAACAGCGGCCCAGACGGGGGACAGTATGACCCTGCCTTCCGGCGTGGAGAAATTCCTGCCGAACGAGCGTCTCACTATTGACGTAAAGTACACCCCCGGCCAGCTCGAACAGACCGAGCGCACCATCACTCTCTATGCCTGGTATGAGGGCGGCGCCTTCACCTCGGACAGCTTCGCGGATTACGAGTTCTACCTGCCGGAGAGCAACGGCACCTGGCTCGACGGGCAGCCGGAGGGCGAGGAGAACATACCCTATTACAAGCAGACGATCAGCCCCGGCGAGACGCTGATCATGCCTGTGCTGCCCACGGGCACGGAAGCGCCGACGGGCATTTTCATCGGCTGGTATGAGGAGCCGGAGTTTAAAACCCGCTTCACCGGCTTCGGCGAGATTTCCACGCCCATCAATACCAAGCTCTACGCCCGCTATGCCGAGGTGCATACCGTCACCTATAAGGAGCTCGCGACCACGTCGAATCCCAATCCTCGCACCATTTCCGTACAGACCTATTTTGACGGGGAGCTGCTGAGCACCCTCGGCGTGGAATTCACCACCACCTCGGACCAGTATGTTGCCTGGTGGGCCGGCGACAACAACATCAACTACGCCTATATGGGCAAGGGCGTCGAGCTGTCCAACAAGGGCACGGGCTATGACAGTGCCTCCGACGAGGTGAAGAAGGGCCGCGTGAAGGGCGATATCGTGCTGACCCCCGTGACCGAGAACGTGTACAACCTCAGCTTTGACGCGCAGGGCGGCAGTTATGTCGCGCCCATCGAGATGCCGCATGACTACACCCGCTGGGTGGCGGAGCCGCTGACCACCCGTGATGCGTTCCGCTTCGATGGCTGGTTTACAGCGCCCGCGGGACAGACCAACGACGTTTACCCGGGCGTTGAGGGCGGCGTGCAGTACAAGTTCGATAAGCCCCTGACGACCTGGGCCGCTGACCCCGACGGTGACAGCTCGACGACGACCGAAATCGACCTGACGCGGAATAACCCCCTGCGTCTCTACGCCCACTGGACCCCGACAGGTGATCCGATCCCTACCACGGTCAAGATCAATTACTGGATCCAGAACACCGACAGGACCGGCTACTTCCTCTGGGACTCCGAGACGGTGTCTGAGCACGGCAAAGGCAGCAAGGCCGGCGAAAAGATCGCGGTCAACGAGCTCTATGAACTCACCGACGCGCAGAAGAGCACCGCCAAGATCGCGGGCTACGAGACCTTCCCGGATAATGACTCCAACACCGACGATCAGTCTTACTTCGTCCTGAGCAGCGCGAACAGCGGGGAAGACGACGACTTCGTCAGCTATAAGACAGAGGAGAGCAAGACGGCTGCCGAAGGCGGCGTGACCACGCTGAACGTCTACTTCAACCGGAAACTGTATACGTTGATCTTCCAGCCGGATGGTTCCGTGACAAAGAACCAGAAGGTGGGTGAATATGAGACTCGGTCATGGGGCAATTATTATTATGACCATGATGCGGAGACTAATGTAACATATTCAGCTGATGGGAAAATCGCGGGAAATGAATCATATAGCATTGCAAACACATGGCTTGGAGCAGATGTTTCTTCCCTTTGGCCGGCAAATGCTACAGTAAACAGTACAAGTTACAGCTATACTGCGCCAAGCAATTACACGTCAGGGTGGGAGACCTATTATTACCGCGATAAACAGAAGGCTTCTTTTGACGCAACTCTTTACTTCACCGGTTGGACGGAGTACAACGGCACCTCAACCACAGACAAAACGAACACCTTCAATAATGTAGCGGCCTCTCAGGCTTATGTCGGCAAAACCTTGCTCCCGAACGCCGCCCAGACGACCTATACACTGCGTGGTCAATATCAGGCGGACACTAACCCCGCGACCAACAAGGTCACGGTCCACTACATGCTCCTGACGCCCGGCAAGGCGGGTGCGTCTCTGGATGATTACTATGAAGCGCCGGATTACGAGCAGACCATATACGGCATCAGCGGCAATCCCAGCAGCTATTCAGCCGCGACCTGGAATACGATCTACAGCCAGGCCACGCCGATCGACGGATACACTCGCGAGGACGGCAAGAGCAGAGGCGAGGTAATCAGTGGCGGCAGCGTAACGTATTATCCGCTTTACACCTATCATCTTCCTGCCGACGTCTATTACCACCGCTTCGGTAGCTGGGGCAACCTGCTCTACGCGGAGATCTTTTTGGAGCAGAATCAGCATAACGGCAACAGCACCAATGGCGACGGGAACCATCTCGCAGGTCGTGGTGTCAGAGAGGGACAGTACAGCCTTTGGTACAGCTATCTGGTCACCGGTATCATCCTCCGCCCCTACTATCTGTCCAATACGGACACCGCCTATATCTTCAGGCCGGGCGAGCTGACGCACAACACTCTCACAGCGCGCGGCGCGATGAGCGTCACGGATCTGAAGGCGATGCTCGAAGAGAATAAAACACTGACAGGCTGGGATCAGGTCGTCAAAAACGAGGATACCACCCATGTGTATCTGTATCACACGATGCAGTGCTATCCGCTGACGCTCATGTCGGCGGAGACCGGCGGTACCCTCAAGACCGCAACGGTGCAGTATTCCAAGTACCTCACCAATGAGGACGGCACCCTTGGCTATATCCGTCAGGCAGACGGCCTGAACTATACGCCGCCTGCCGTCCCCGGCAGGAGCTTTGCCTACTGGTCTCAGTCCAAGGACTCCACGGCTGCGTGGGAGGGCGTCATGCCCAACCAGCCCTTCATCCTTTGGGCCCACTATGAGGACACGAAGGTCACCGTCACGGCGCTCGGCGTGCAGGCAAACGGTTCCCTCCGGCGCGGCACCGACGCCGCCAAGACCATCGTCCGCGACGCCAATGGCCTGCCCGCCTCTTGGGAGGACGATGGGGATGAAAACCCCGACACCAAGGATTTTGTCTCCGAAAAGAAGGCGTACGGCACCCGCTTCCAGGAGTTTGAGCTGCCCATTCCTTCGCTCGAATCCGGCGAGATCTTCTACGGCTGGAAGCGCGTGGAGAACGGCAAGATGGTCGGCGGCTACCTGTCCAACACCCAGACGATCACCGGCGATATCACGGTGGCCCCGGACATCACCGTCAACAAGGGCGGCGTCTTGGCCTATTACGCAAACGGCGCGACGAATGAGGGCCTGACCACCGAAACGAAATACGGGGAGGACGGCTTCCTCTTCGAAGAGGGCAACTACTACTTCGGCGCCACGGCCAAGGCCAAGTTCGGCACTGTAAGCGGCGGGACACTCTCAGCAACGAATCTTGCACTCAAGAAGGGCGAGTTCGAATTCGTCTGCTGGAACACCAAGGCCGACGGCGGCGGCGACAGCTACTACCCCGGCGACGCCGTCACCCTGCCGAACACGGGCGAGGTGAAGCTCTACGCCCAGTACAGCAATAAGCGCGAGATCACCCTCGTCTACCACATCAATGTGCCGAGCGATTACCTGTCCGACACGAGCGTGGACCAGAATGAGCCCGGCTTCGTGAAGCTGCCGCTTGAGAACGCATTTAACCTGGATATGGTTGACGTCGGTCTCAACGGAAAAACGGACAAAACGGGTATCGAAAGGGAGGATACGCACAACAATGAAAAGGTCCTCAAGATCATCTTCAAGGATTATCTGGAGGACAGCGTAAAGTATCCCAACAGCGAGTATCCGTGCAGCCAGGACAGCGAAGGGAATGCCTTTACCCTCTATTGCCCCGGCCATACTTTCCTGCACTGGAACACCTTCCGGGACGGCAGCGATGAGACCGCACTGAGAACGGATAAGGTGCGCATCAACACCCTTGGCAAGGACGCCAACGGGGAGATCCACCTCTATGCCCAGTGGGAGAGCGTCGTTCTGACCGTGCAGGTCTATGAGGTCATCCCCAACCATCTCGAGGATCAGTTCCGTCTGCGCGCCGTGAGCAATACAGGTTCCGCGACGCATATCGATGCGGAGGGCCACAGCAGCACGGTCACCACAGATGTCAATACATGGGGCAACCCCTACAACAGCTTCCTCAAGAGCAACTCAGACCGGAGCGAATCTGCTATCAATACCGCGGTCGCGTGGTACATGGCCGATGTGCGTCACGGCGTCGATCCCAAGGATACTTATCTGAAAACCGTACTGTACAGCCCCGATCCTGCGGTCAATGAGACCGAGATTCGTTTTGTGCGCTTCGATTCGACAAACAACGTCTGGCAGTATGCCACGACAGAGAACGAGACAGAGGTGACCAATGTCCCGGATGGAGACTGGAAGAACTTCAATCTCGGCGATGAGCTGAAGATCTATTACCAGAGACCGCAGTACATGGTCTACTTCAACTACAACGGCGGCACGGACGCGGACGGCGCCGAGTACATCGGAGAATCTGCCGAAACTAAATTCACCGGCTCCAATACCGCGGAAATGAAAGTCATCTCCGAAGGCATTACCAGAAACGGCTTCGTCCTTGTCGGCTGGAACATGACGACAAAGTTGGCCGATCTTGCGAAGGACGATCCTCTGCCCACGGGCAATGCCTTCTATGCCGTCGACCCGGACGATTCCGCCAATAACGCTGTCATTCCCCTGACCAAGAGCGGCTCCGGCGAAACCCTCCGGTTCGACGCCGGCAGCGGGACGACCATGCGACTCTATCAGGCATACACGGACAGCCAGAATGCAGGAAGCATCATGTACGCCGTCTGGCGGGTCACGCCGTGGGTATGTCAGTTCACTGACGGCGGGACGCTGCTGTACTACAACTCCGGTACGGACAGAAATCCCGTGTACGTGCAGGCAAAGTTCTCCAGCATCAAGGCCGCCTATAACGCCATGGGCAAGCTGTATTCCAGAAGCGAAACCGAGGGTAACTATACGTATACGCCCTACAGTGCGAAGTTTGCGGACGCGGACGGCAAGGATACCCGTCTGGAGATGCTGGTGCGCGAATACGTGCTTCAGTCCGGCGAAGACTTTATCTGGGGTACAAACGCGAATACTTATTATAAGCTGACCTGGACAACGGAGCCTGCCGTTCTCGCACAGGACGGGCCGTGCGTGATTCAGCGCGGAGCGTACGGAACAAATCACAATCTCGGCTACTGCCATATGACCCTGAAGGATATCACCTTCGACAACAACGGCAAGGGCAGCAGTGACGGCGGTATCTGGGATCTGAAGTATAACAATACGACAGGCAAGTCTGTCCTGATCCTGGAAAGCGGCAGTACACTGCAGAACGCCGTAGCCTCCGGACACGGCGGCGCGGTCGACGTGGAGAACGGCGAGCTGATCATGAACGACGGTGCGCTGATCCAGAACTGCGACGGCAATACTCTCGGCGGCGGCGCGGTCTACCTGCATACCAAAGCCTCCTTCGTCATGAACGGCGGCAGGATCACCGACTGCAAATCCGCCCGCGGCGGCGCGGTCTACTGCTCCGCTGACAATGCCTCCTTTACCATGAACGGCGGTCTGATCACCGGCTGCTCGGCCGAGGGCCACGGCAGTGTTATCTACACGGAGAATCATGTCACGGTCACGCTGACCGGCGGCACGATCACCGGAAATACGGTTTCCGATACATACAGGGCGTTTTACCTTGGTGGTGCCGACTGCAGAATGCACATTTCCGGCAACCCGGTCATCTATGACAACGTGACCAGCAGCGGCCAGCAGAGAAATATTGACATCTCAAGCGTCACGGCCAACACGGTCACGAAAATCATCACGGTAAACGGTGCTCTCTCGGCGGACTCGAGGATTGGCGTCTACGCGCCGACTGGGCATGATGCAAAGGGTCAGGATTTCGGCAACTATCTTGATGGCATCTCCAAAGATAACTTCGACATCTTCAAGAACGACAAGAACATCTATTTGGTCGGTATGGATGGCGGCAGCAATAAGCTGGTCTGGGGTCCTGTAATCTGCAAGATCGTGGAGACAAAGACAGAAGGCGAAAACACCGTTAAAGTAGAGCATGTGTTCAGCACTCTGAATGCGGCGGTAGCCTACGCCCGCGCCAACGGCAACGGTGCGGCAATGAGCGCGACGAACCCTGTGAAGATCGAGATGCTGGTGGACTATGAGATCCCGGAAACGGATAGCGTGACTCTTGGAGAGTATACCGTTACTGTGAACGGAACGCAGAAGACAGGCACAGACAACATCATTCTTACTACTGCGCCTACCAACGCAACGTACACAGGTGAGACATTCCTCTTCCGTGCGGATGTAAATTCAGTCGTGGCCAGAACAACCACTGACAGTGATGCTATCGCAATTCTTGTGAGAGGCTATGACAGTGCTTCACTATTTACTGTCAGCGGCAGCGCAAAACTGGAGCTGACCAACATCACTATGGACGGCAACAAGGCTTCTTATCAGCCGGAGGTAGACGGCGGTATCGTGAACGTTCAGGCTGGTACGCTGAACATACAGTCCGGTGCAACGATGCGAAACTCCAGTCTGGGTTCTGCTGTCAACAACGGTATTACTACAAAGTATTCCGGCGGAGCGGTTTATGTGGCCGGCGGCAGTATTGTGAATATGACTGGCGGTACGATCACGGGTAACTCAGCCAGCGCGAACGGAGCGGGCATCTATCTCGCACCCTACTCTCTGCTGAAGCTTTCCGGCGGTCCGAGCTTTGGCGGTCCGGACCAGACGATAGATGGTACGCTTGGAAATTATGTGCTGAAGACATCTGGCGATACTGGTTTTAACAATCCAACAAACGGAGGAAAAGAGTATCCAAATGGCACGAGCGGCAACTATTTGGTGCGCCAGGATATCTATATTGCAGGATATTTGGGTGAAACGAGTGGCAGTCCGAACCCGGCTACATCACTGTACGTGACTGGCGCGCTTACGGATCCCCTCAATTCCACAAATAAGATGCAAGCGGGCAGCATCTGGGTCTGGGCACAGATTCCAAACCCGGTAGACGAGAACAACCACTACCAGCAGCTCAAGCAGTTTGCGGTATTTACTGACACTTTGCTCGAGAATGACAGGGAAAGTTCCCTGAAGGCATTCCGTAATGCTGCACCTGATGAAATCACAGAAAACGGCACGGACAGCTATCTTACCGGTACCATAGAAGGCGAGCTGACTGTCCCGGACAACAGCCCGTATGCTGGCTACATCTACTGGACGGGTATCTCCGGTTATCGAAAGGTTGTCCTCCGGAAAGTTGATACGAATTATACATCTGTAGCCGGAGCTACATTCAACCTGTATAAAGGCAACAGCTCCAGCATCTATGTCTGGAAAGACCGCAATGACAAGACAAAGACGCTTGTGATGGGTAAAGATCCAGCAAGTGGCAAGGAAAACCTGACATCCCTTGCAAGCGGTATGATCTGGACCGGCGAGCTTCCGTACGGAACGTATTATCTACAGGAAACCAGTGCGCCGAATACCGCTAATGTCGGCAAGTGGTTCTGCCTGATCGTCGATGAAACGGGCTTGTACATGTCAAGAAAGGGATATACAGAAACAGAAGTGTATATTGGGACTGCAAAGACCGGGAAGGAAGCTGCTTTGGCTGACGCTGAAGCATTGAAGGCAAACTCATAAAGCAGAATAACAATATCCACAGCCTCCGGTCAGTGAAAACTGGCCGGAGTTCTTTTTGATGATGGTAGGGTAAATCTCCTGATCAGGCATAAGTTTTCCGTTCTGATGCTTGTTTCTGTGTTTGACTGACGCTATAATACGGCTATAAGGAAAAGTGCTTTCAGGGATGCTTTCAGGGAAGAGACCTGTTTATGGCACTGCGGTTGCTGCCGTGTCGACAGAATTGAAGGCTGTTGATTAGCCTGTTTGAATATTTAAGGCAGATTTTCCTTATGGACATGTATTGATCAAGATGCTATAATTAGCACGATATTGTGAAAATGGAGGGATTTATGTTGGCAAAGCCGGTTGTGATTACATCAGATTCCACGTGCGACTTGTCGAAAGACCTGATCGAACGATACGATATTAAGATTATTCCCCTGACCATCACCCTGGGAGATGAGAACTTCCTCGACGGACAGGGCTTTACTCCTTTGGACATGTATGCCCGGTATCGTAAGGACGGGACGCTCCCCAAGACCTCTGCACCGGGTGTACAGGAGTTCCTGGACTTTTTCTCTCAATTTACGGATCAGGGTTATAGTATTGTACATCTGGACATCAGCTCTGAACTTTCAAACACCTATAATGCTGCGTGCCTGGCTGCGGATGAACTCCAGGACGTCTCCGTTGTCGATACCCGCATGCTCTCTACCGGCGTAGGCCTCCTTGCCATCGAAGCCGCGGAGTGCCGGGATCGCGGTATAGATGCACCCGGGATTGCAGAGCATATCCGAGGGATGACGGATAAGGTCCAGACCAGCTTTGTGCTGGATACTTTGGAATACATGTGGAAGGGCGGACGCTGCTCCGGCGTTGCCGCGCTGGGAGCCAATCTGCTTCACCTCAAGCCGGGGCTGGAGATGAAGGATGGAAAACTCGGTGTCTATAAAAAATACCGGGGAAGCACCAACGCAGTCTATAAGCAGTATGTGAAGGAGCGCCTGGAGGGGAGAAAGGTGCGGCCCGGGCACGTCTTTATTACGGAATCCGGCGAGATTGACCCTGAGGTCCTGGAAGAGATTGATTCTCTCGTCCGGGCGACGATCTCCGTGAAAGAAATTCACCATACCATGGCCGGCTGTACGATTTCCACACACTGTGGGCCAAAGTGCCTCGGCATCCTGTTCATTGAAGAATAAGAAACGGCGGACTCTCTCATGCGTATGGAAGAACTGAAGCTCATCACAGCCGCTAATCTTATCAATCTCCGAAGTGCTGCGGGGATGACCCAGGCTGAGTTGGGCTCGATGATCAATTATTCCGATAAGACGATCTCCAAGTGGGAGCGGGCGGAGGCGATACCGGATGCCTTTGTCCTCAAGCAGTTGAGCGAGATTTTTGACGTCTCGGTTGACAATCTACTCACTTCCCATGACGAGTGGAAACCGATCGTTACAGAAGATGAGCCGGTTGATGAGAAGAGCTACAGCGTGGGGAAAATTATGGCCATCGCCATTCTCAGCGTCTGGACCCTGGCCCTGACAGCCTTTGTGGCGCTCTGGCTGGCAGGCATCATCCTGTGGCAGCCCTTTGTCGTAGCACTCCCGGTTTCCATACTGGTCTATCTGGTTCTGAAGGTCTCTTTTCACCGCCGGCAATATCTTGAATATGTCATTGCCGCCTTTGTGTTCTCTCTGTTCCTTTCCGCATTTTTTCTGTGTTATCCCCGCTATACTCCCTGGCAGCTGTTCCTGATTGCCATTCCGGCAGAGGTGATCGTCTATCTGAGCTGCAGCCTCCGCAAACCCTTCAACGCCCATAAAAAAAGGCATTCTACAAATCGTAGAGTGAACAAAAACAACGGGTAGAGCCTTGCTCCCCGTTGTTTTGTATATCAGTAGAGTGCTTTTTTCTCCGGAGTGTGCTATGGTTTATGCTGTCTAATATGATTGAATAACAGGAGGTACCCATGAGCTATATTCTCAGCTGTTGTTCCACTGCTGACCTTAGCCGTGAACACTTCGAATCACGTGATATTCATTATGTCTGCTTCCACTACGCGATCGACGGAGTGGAGTATGCGGACGATCTCGGACAGAGCATGCCTTTTGACGAGTTCTACTCCAGGATGGCCAAAGGGGCGGATACCAGAACTGCACAGGTGAACGTGGCTGAATATGTCGATTATTTCACACCCTTTCTGGAGGATGGGAAGGATATCATCCATGTATGCCTTTCTTCGGGGATTTCCGGATCAATCAATGCCGCCAGAAACGCTGCGGCGATTCTTCGGGAACGCTATCCGGGGCGGATCATCCATATCATCGACTCGCTCGGTGCCTCCTCAGGATATGGCCTTCTGATGGATACGGCTGCAACGAAGCGGGACGAGGGAATGGATGTGGATGAGCTGGCTGCCTGGATTCAGCAGAATCGGCTGAAACTGCATCACTGGTTTTTCTCCACGGACCTGACCTTCTTTGTGCGCGGCGGCCGCATCTCTAAAACTGCCGGCGTATTTGGAGGGATTCTTGAGATCTGCCCGCTGATGAATATGGACAATCTTGGAAGGCTTATCCCGCGCTTCAAAATCCGTACCAAGAAAAAGGTCATCCGTGAGATCGTCGCCAGGATGGAGGAATTTGCGGAGGGACGCCTGGACTACAGCGGCAAGTGCTTCATTTCTCAGTCTGCCTGCTATGATGACGCAAGAGCCGTGGCGGACCTCGTAGAGGCCCGGTTTAAGAAGCTGGACGGCAGGGTTGTCATCAACAATATCGGTACAACCATCGGTTCGCACACCGGGCCGGGAACCGTTGCCCTCTTCTTCTGGGGGGACGAACGTTTTGACTGATCTGTGCGCGGTGACGGTAAGCTGACAACGCATTGACTTACTCATCGGAGAATTCCATATGACAAAGCCGCCATCTGGCGGCTTTGTCAGCGTAACGAGTAGAACGGATCGGCATCCTCGCCGGACAGACTCGTGAAACTGAGGCTGGAAGCAATGTGGTCCGTCATGGTCTGACGTGCAAGTTCAGGCAGGCGCATCCGGATGGCAGAGACCACTGAGACATGGTTGTATTTTACGTTGGAGAGCCATGGGTTGCTTCGGTTTGTCCCACGGCCGATAAACTCGAGCATGGAAGCCTGATACCGTGTGAGATGCGGAAGAATCTGCTCATAGGAGCGTACAAGATACGGATTTCCGCACGAGTCTATAATCAGCCGATGAAACGGCATATCCGTGTCTTTCATCCCACGGATGTCCCGAAGCGTCACACTGTCGCGGAAAGCATCGGCAAGATGGGTAAGCTCCCGGATGACGCTGTCCTCAGCGTTAGTGGCGCAGAGGAAAGCGGCCTCGCTCTCTATGGCGTCCCGCACCTGATAGAGACTGATCATGTCATTCAGACTCAGCTCACGCACGAAGAATCCAGCCTGATCGGAATGCGAGGTCACAAATCCGATCTCTGTGAGGGCCGTGACGGCTTCAGCCACCGGCGTTCGCGAGATTCCCAGCTGAGCGGCGAGTTGATTGACATTCAGTCTGGTTCCGGGCTTCAGATTCAGACTGATGATATTCTGAGAGAGCAGTGTGACGACCAGATCCTTAAGTTTGGCTTCCGGCTGGTTCTCCATCAGCTGCTGAAGAGTATAGCGGTCCATGCTTCAAAACCTCCCTGATTATCCAGTCTTTTTCCATATTCCTGTGATCGGCTGTATTATTCTGCATTCCTATTTTAACCCGAAACATCGTCTCCCGCAAGAAGCAATTCGATCTTCCTTCTTCCAAATTCATAATTCCGTTCTTTTTCTTTGCAGCGATCGGGTATATAATCGAAAAAACGAAAGGAGTTGATGACGGATGCAGATCGACCGTGCCGCCGTCAAGCTGAAGTCAAGGGAAACCATCCGCACTTCAAAACCCAGCCTTCTGACAGCCGCCCTTCTCTATACGCTCCTCGGCCTTCTGATCAGCTGGCTGTCGCTCCGCCTCACAGGTGTGGATTCAGAGACGCTCACCCGGGTGATGGAACTCAGCGCAGCCGGAGAGACCGATGCTTTGATGAATCTGATGTCCCGCAGCATGCCTACCGGCACAGAGTCTCTGCTGGATCTGCTGCTCCGGCTGGCCTACAGCGTGGTAGGGGCCGGCTTTGTGCTGTTCACACTCAATACGCTGCGGAGAACGGAGCCGGTGCTTGGAAACCTGCTTGACGGCTTCGGTATGATGCCGCGCCTGCTGGTGCTGATTGTTCTCCGCTTTATTCTCATCACACTGTGGTCACTGCTGCTTGTAATCCCGGGCATCATTGCAGCATACCGCTACAGTCTGGCAGTTTATGTGATGATTGACCATCCGGAATACAGTGCTGCCGACTGCCTGCGAGAGTCTGCACGCCTCACACGCGGTTACAAGATGCAACTGTTTTTGTTGGATCTTTCCTTTATCCTGTGGGGGCTTTTGTGCATGTTTCCGGTGATTGGCTATGCAGTTCAGGTCTGGGTAACACCATATCTTGAGCTCTGCAAAGCACAGTACTACGAGATCGTGTGTAATAACAAAGATGTAACTTTTTGACCAGAAAAACACATATTTTGACAGCAAATAATTCGTACTGTTAACTTTTGAGAGCCTTTTTTTGTTGAACGAAACTGCCGCTTATGCTATCATAATAATGCTTATTCTACCCGATGGGAGAAAGGAATGAGATAGCATGCGGAAGTTTCAGTATCTCTCTGCCATCCTAGTAATACTGCTTGTCACAGCACTGCTTTCAGTGCCGCCGGCACTTGCTGCGTACTCCGGCGATTTGCCACTTACTGTCGAGATGCCATTACCAGCAGACCCGGAATCTAAAGACTGGGTCGATGAAGCACCTCTTCCGGCTGAGGAAACAGAGATTCCACCGGAAGAAGAGTCAGAGCAGACACCTGAAGAAGAACCTGAAGAAGAGTTGAAGCAGTTCGACGAAGATTTCCTCCTTCCCGAAAAGCCGAAAAAGCTCATCAACAAGGTTGAGGATGACCCCGACCTGTGGCTCAGTATCGACGAGGAAACATTTTTGATCTATGCGAAATATTTTCGGGACGAGCTCGGTCTGAACGACGCGGCGATTGCCGCTCTGATGGCCAACATTCAGCAGGAATCCGGTTTTAATACCAATAAAGTAGGTGACAGTGGATTTGCCTACGGACTCATGCAGTGGAGAGGCCCGAGACTGGACGCTCTTGTGGAGTTCTGCCTGGAGGAGGGACTGAATCCGATTTCGGTTGAGGGTCAGCTCGCCTACATGAAATGGGAACTGACGGGAAGTTACAAATACGCCTATGACCTGTTGCTTGCAGCACCGGATACCAGTGTCGGTGTGGAAATTGCAACGTACGATTTCTGCTATTACTATCTGGCCCCTGCCAACATCGACGCATCGATACCGATGTGCCAGAAACTTGCTGTCCAACTGATTTATCCGACATTGTATGAACTCTGGGATGCCGGAAAATACTGATCGAAAATGAGTGAAGGAGCTGCTCGGGAAGCCGGACAGTTCTCTTTTCATAAATTTTTTCTTAAAATTGCAATTCGCTATTGATTTTTTATCTGAAATGTAATAATATTGTAACCACTTAAAGGGAAGGGGATTCCCTGTCATCTCTTTGTTCGGGAGGAACTGAAAATGAAGAAGCTTACTCGTGTCGTTCTGAGTATCTGCGTCACCGCCATTCTGATCGGCTGCATGAGCGTTTCAGCCTTTGCTGCGTCCACCAGCGATTACTTTGAATATACGGTTCAGAGCGGTGACACGGTTTATGCAATCTGCAGAGCGATCGGCGTTGATTTTGACGCGAATCAGAACTGGATCACAGCTGTAAACAATATCACAAATTATCGTGATATCAAAGTCGGAAAGCGCCTGATCCTTCCGCTCTTCGACACCAGGCAGGATCCTAACAAGGCTGCAGCGCTGCAGGCCGCGCTGAGCGGAACCACCACAGTCTCGACGGTTACCATTGGCGGTGTTACCACGCCGATTGCCGCTACCACCACAACGGTTGCACCCACGGCATTGGGCGGGGACAAGATCGTCGCCTATCTGATCAATCACGTGATGCAGCCCGGTGAGACAGTCTTCTCCGTATGCAACGCACTGGGTGTTGACTTTAATTCCAATGCGGACAAGATCATGAAGCTGTCCGGCATTACGAGCTGGAACAAAGTCGCGGCCGGCAAGACAGTTGTGATTCCGAGCACATCACCCTCCGGGACAAATTATACTGCGATTGTTGCACATAAGGTTGCAGGCGGTGAGACGGTCGGCAGCATCTGCAACAGCTATAATGTGAACTTTGCCAAGAGCCAGGAACAGCTGAAGGCGCTCAACAGCACACAGAACCTGAACGTCATCAAAGTTGGACAGACCTTCTATCTTCCGGTTTCCGGCGGGACGGTTACAACGATGGTGGCAGGTACACCGATCGGCGGTACAACGCCCGCAACAACCGGTGGGGTTGCTACAACGACAGTCCCTGTGACAACTCCGGCTGTGGCGACCTCCCAGATCGGTGTCCAGAATGTTCCGCACGGCAGCTTTGTCCTTCAGGTGGACGGCGTGAATGTTACCTCAGCCTCCACCGGTCAGGTTGTCAAGATCGTTCCAATGCCGGAAGCCGGTTACAAGGTGAGCTCGGTTACGGTCCTGAAGAATAACGGTTCTGTCTCGGTACCTGTCACCGGCATGACCTTTGTGATGCCAGAATCCGCAATCACCGTTAATGTCACCTTCACCAAGGCCTGACATTCCAAACCAGATTGAAAGACCCCCGTCGGTTCATTCCGATGGGGGCTTTGCCTCTTTTGAATTACTAACGGTAAAGGAACTGGAATGCGGTAAAACCGACATAGATGCACAGAAGCAGGATTCCCTGCCATCTGGCCAGCTTCTCTTTTAAAAGTGCCGGAATACACAGGATCAGCATGACAGTGAACATGACAGGCAGGTCAACAACGAGAGATGCGTTTACGCCGGCAATGCGCCTCTCGGCCGGAATGGCAAACGGGCGGATGCTGATGGCGGCACCGGAAACCAGAATAATGTTGAAAAGATTCGCGCCGATCACGTTTCCGAGAGAAAGAGAACTGTGACCCTTGATCAGAGAAGTGATTGCCGTGATCAGTTCGGGAAGGCTGGTCCCCAGGGCAACCATCGTGAGTCCGATGACGCTCTCCGGCACACCAAGGGCCTGCGCGATCAGGGTGCCGTTATCTACAAGCAGCCTGGCACCAAAGGCAATCATGACTGCACCGACGACCAGAAGCAGGAGATCCTTCCAGACGGCGCTGTTTTCTGCCTGCTGGTCATCCTCGTTGGGAAGCTCGGGATTCTTCCTCATCTGTATCACGGTCAGCGTCATGTACAGGACAAACATTCCGAGAAAGACAAAGCCCTGCCAACGGTGGAAGACCCCTTCCGTGCAGGCGATCAGAGCATACAGTGCTGAGGCGAGAAAGAAGGCTGAGACGGGGAGCGTCAGAGATTTTCTGTTCACACTGCCGGGACGTACTGCTGCCGTAAGCGCTGCGATGAGACTGGTGTTGCAGATGACGGAGCCGATCGCGTTTCCGTAGCTTATGCCACCGGAGCCCTGAAGGGCTGCCTGAGTGGAGACCATGACCTCAGGGAGAGTGGTGCCAATGGAGACTACCGTCGCGCCGATCAGAAGCTCCGGAAGATGGAAGCGGTTGGCGAGCCCGACAGCCCCGTCGACGAACCAGTCGCCGCCTTTGATCAGGAGAAGAAAGCCCAGACAGAAGAGTAAAAGCGGTACAAGCAAAGGAAAGCCCCCTGTTCCATGATTGAATTCCACTGAAGTATAGCAGACAGGATGGAAAAGTCAAATAAAATTCATGTAAATTAATTGCTTTTACTACGCCGTTATGGTATTCTGTCGCTGGAAGGAGGAATGCGTTTATGGTTTCGGGTTCGCTGAATATGGCTGTGGTATGGCTCGTGGCTATGGTTGTCCTGCTGGTTATCGAAGCCATTGTACCTGGACTGATATCCATCTGGTTTGCACTCGGTGCGCTCGGTGCGCTGATTTCGGCGCTGTTTCATGCGCCGGTATGGCTTCAGATCGTCTGGTTTATGGCGATCTCTGTCCTGACCCTTGCATTGACCAGACCGTTTGTCCGGAAATACGTCAACGGGAGAGTGACACCTACCAACGCGGACATGGTGATTGGCAGAGAGGCCGTGGTAACGGAAGCGATCGATAATCTCCATGCAGGCGGAGCCGTGATGCTGGGCGGAAAAACCTGGACAGCCCGGGCTGCGGCGGAGGATCAGCTCATTCCATCCGGTGAGACGGTCCGTGTCCTTCGCATAGAAGGAGTAAAACTGATTGTTGAGAAGAAATAAATAATTTACTGTTTCTATCAAGAAAAGAAAGGAAGTACTCTGTATGAACTACATCCCTCTGCTTATTCTGATTCTGCTCGTATTTGTGATTCTCATCCGTAACATTCGGATTGTCCAGCAGGCCAAGGCCTATGTCGTGGAACGTCTGGGTGCATATAAGACCACCTGGAACGTTGGGATCCACTTCAAGGTTCCCTTCATCGAGCGTGTTGCGAAGATTGTATCTCTCAAGGAGCAGGTTGCAGACTTCCCGCCCCAGCCGGTCATCACGAAAGACAACGTCACCATGCAGATTGACACCGTGGTCTATTTTCAGATTACCGATCCAAAGCTGTATACCTATGGCATTGAGCAGCCGATGCTTGCGATTGAGAATCTCTCCGCTACGACGCTGCGTAATATCATCGGCGACCTTGAGCTGGACCAGTGCCTGACCAGCCGAGACATTATCAACACCAAGATGCGTACGATCCTGGATGAGGCGACAGACCCCTGGGGCATCAAGGTCAACCGTGTGGAACTGAAGAATATTCTGCCTCCGAAAGAAATCCAGAATGCCATGGAGAAACAGATGAAGGCGGAACGTGAGCGGCGTGAAGCCATTCTCAAAGCGGAAGGCGAAAAACGGGCTGCCATTCTGGAGGCAGAGGGCGAAAAGGAATCTGCAATCCTGCGCGCCGACGCCAAGAAGCAGCAGCAGATCCTTGAGGCAGAAGGTGAGGCTGAGGCAATCCTGAAGGTCCAGACAGCCACAGCCGAAGGAATCAAACTGATTAACGCGGCAGCCCCGACGGATGCGGTCCTGCGCATCAAGGCGCTGGAGGCTTTCAGCTCGGCGGCGAACGGTCAGGCTACCAAAATCATCATACCCAGCGAGATTCAGGGCCTTGCAGGGCTGGCTGAAGGGATTCTGGAATCTGTGAAGGGAGAGAAATAAAACTCATGACGGAGCGGGCAGAGGCGTTTCTGGAACGCTGCGGTATGCTGGACCCTGCATTCGATGTACTGACCTGTGCGGACAGAATGCAGCTGGAGATGAAAAAGGGTCTTCGCGGTGAAAACAGCAGCTATCCTATGATCCCAACCTACCTTGCCGCAGCAGGCAATATCCCGGATGGCGTACCGGTTGCAGTGATTGACGCCGGAGGAACAAACTTCCGTTCCGGTCTCGTTCACTTTGAGAATGGGCACTGTGTAGAAGAACATGTGCAGAAATGTGGCATGCCCGGAATCGGAAAACCGGCCACATGGGAAGAATTTATCCGCTTCACGGCGGACAGCGTCGAAGAACTGATGTCTGTAACCGACCGGATCGGTTTCTGCTTCTCCTACTCTGCCGACGTTACCCCGGACATCGACGGACGCGTGATTCGCATTGATAAAGAGGTCGAGATTTCCGGCTGTGAAGGCAGGCTTGTCGGTGCATCTCTTACAGCGGAGCTGGCCAGACGCGGTTTACCGGGAAAGCGCGTTGTGGTACTGAACGATACTGCAGCAGTCCAGCTCGGCGGGATGGCGAAGCATCTGCATGACGGCTATGTCGGGTGTTTTGGTCAGGTCAGCGGAACCGGGACGAATACCTGCTGTACCGTCCCCGGTGAATTCATCACAAAGCTCGGACCGGATGCCTACACCATGCTCATCAACATGGAAAGCGGTATGTACGATGGCCTGAGGCAGGGGGACCTGGACCGGGAGCTGGATCTTGAGAGCCACAATCCAGGTGAAAAGCACTTTGAGAAGATGACGGCCGGTGTTTACCTGGGCGAGCTCTGCCGCAGGCTTCTGCGGCGGGCAGGGGAGGAGAATCTTCTGAGCGTACCCTGCTTCGAGAAGATCCTGCAGCTGCCGCATATGGATTCCCGTCTCCCGGATACCTGGGCTGTGGGAGAGGGCATGGAGGAGCTTTCGGTTTCTCCTGAAGACGCAGGGCTTATACAGGATCTGGCTGCTTTTCTGTTCAGACGCTCAGCCAGTTTCATGTGTGCCAATCTTACCGCGATGGCCCTTCTGACCGGAGCCGGCCTCAACGGCAGAACAGCAGTTTTTGCAGAGGGCTCTCTTGTTCAGAAGAACCATATCTACCGTCCGACCCTTACGGCTTTGCTTGAAAAGCATCTCCGGCAGGGACTTGGCAGAGACGTGAGTCTTGTGGTCGAAGAAGACACTACGCTGCCGGGCGCCGCGGCCGCGGCTCTGCTGAATCTGAAATAAAAATAATAACCTCTGCCGGCTGAATCCGATCTGATCTGATCCATTCTGCCGGCAGAGGTTTTAAGTTTTCATTTCTGTTCCTGCTCTTTCCGGGCAAGCTCATTTGTGTCGATGCTGTCGCGGAATACATAAAAACGCTGATACAGAAATTCGGTGATAAAGTTCAGCAGCATGTTGATCCCGGTGACCAGGTAACCGTTCCACCCCAGCGTATCTGCCAAAGCATGCTCCAGCAAAGTGCTGAGCGGAGTGAACACTGCGTAATAGCAGGCTACCTTCAACATCGCAACAGGGACGTTTGATGCTGACTTGAAGGTGAATTTGCGGTTCAGAGTAAAGTTCCAGAGAACCGAAAGCACCAGCGCAAGCAGGTAACTAAGCCAGTTCGGCCAATGCAAAAGCTCCTTAAAGAGCGCAAAACTGATGCCCTGAATCAGGCCGGCTGAGATCGAGAAAAGCAGAAACTTGACTGAACGTATGAATTCCTTTTTCTTATTCATCCACAGGAAACCTCGCCTTTTTATGATTGTTGTATATTATCTGCCTTGTGTGACGGATTGTCAAATTGTCTGGGGATTTTCATCAGAATGTAACAAAATAAGTTATTAATAATTTGTGAATTTGGTTATTATTACTTGACACCTGATTTGCGTTGTGGTATCTTATGTCTTGCGATGAGGGGCGCCACCCCTTAATGAGTCGGCATTTTAACCCGTTGTTGCAAGGTAAATTGACTTGCAGGCTGCCGGAGGCCAGATTCCGGTATACTGTGCGGGCAGTTTCGGCCAATGGCAATCCCCACTCTTGCTGAACAGGCTGTTAACCGACATGGACATGGAATGCGGTGATCGCGACATCGCAGGTTTCATGTTTGTGCAATACATTTATTGTACATTTTTAAACCCGCTTCCGAAGAGGAAGCGGGTAATTTTTTATTCAGCAGATTCAGTAGATAGAGAAGAGCTGCGGTTTGAGTTTAAATTTAACTCCGGAAACAAGCCCCATGGCAGCAAACATCGACACCATTGACGAACCTCCATAACTGAAGAAGGGGAGCGTAATGCCGATGACCGGAGTGATACCGATGCACATGCCGATGTTGATGAAGGTTTGAAAGGCGACTGCGGAAGCAACACCCATACAGATCAGCATATCAAACGTCCGTCCGGCTTTCAGCCCAACCCGCGCGATATGGATCATGACAATCAGAAGCAGGATGATAACAGCGATACAGCCGATCATGCCTAACTCCTCTCCGACGCAGGAAAAGATAAAATCTGTGTGCTTCCCGGTAAAAACAGTGGCACGGTGCTCCGCATCGACTCCGGTCAGACGGCCGGAGGCAAGTGTTTGCTTACTCTGTGTAGTCTGCCAGGTGATACCCCAACCATCCGGGTCTATGCTGGGGTCATAGGGAGCGATCAGCCGTTTCTTCTGATAATCCTTTAAGAAGTAAGTCCAGAGGAGAGGAATCGCTGCCGCTACAGCCGCTCCGCCGAGAGCGAACCAATAGAGACGCACACCGAGTACAAAAAACATGCTGAGAAAAATCAGCAGCAGAATCGAAGCGCTGCCCAGATCGGAAGATACCACGACGATCAGACCGAAGAGGATCACAAAGTGACCGGCCATCTGCATAACCGAAAGCGGCGAATTGATGTCGTGATATTCCTTCAGCCATGTCATCTGTTTTGCTGACACAACAATATAGATAACCTTGATGATTTCGGATGGCTGTATGCCGATGCCGGCGAAACGGATCCAGCTGCTGTTGCCCGTATCTCCGGACTCGCCGAATAAGACAAGTGCAATCAGAAGCAGTACCGTGATGCCGCAGAGCAGTTTCCATTGTTCGCCGAGAAGGTCTGCATCGAGGAACGTGAGAACCACAAAGGCAATCAGCCCGAGAATAAGAGAAAAAATCTGCACGATAACGCACTTCACAGAGCTGTCTACCCATCCGGAGGCCTCCATGGCTATGGTGGCGATCCGCACCATGTAGATGCCAAAGCAGGAGCAGATCAGGCACATCACAAGAAGAAAGATATCTGCGCGCTCGAAAAACATATGTGTATAGACCTTGATTTTTTTAATGCCGTAACACCGCCTTCCGGATCCGCGAATTTAAATAATTGTAGCATATCGGAAAAAAAATAACAAGCAGGCCGATCCATCGGCGGGGATGGAAAAACTAAAATTCACGTTTTGTTAGTAATTCATGCTTGACAAGAAATTGAAAATAGAACAATATATACACTATTATACTGGAAAGATAAGGAGAATAGTGTTTTGGTCAAGACGATGCTTCGAAGCCTGCGTGAGTTTAAGAAACCTGCAATTCTGACGCTGCTTCTGATTATCGGGGAAGTTTTCATAGAGGTGCTGATCCCGTTCTATACAGCTGATCTGGTTAACAGAATCAAGGCAGGCGCTGAGATGTCCTCGGTTTTGAAACTCGGTCTGATTCTGGTTCTGATGGCATTGCTGTCTCTGTTCTGCGGCGGTGCGGCCGGTCTTACGGGTGCCAGGGCCTCAGCAGGTTTTGCGCGGAACCTGAGAGGAGACATTTTCCGAAAGATCCAAAGCTTTTCCTTTGAGAACATAGACCGCTTTTCGTCTTCTTCTCTCGTTACCAGGATGACTACGGATATCAACTATGTTCAGATGGCGTTCATGATGTCCATCCGAATTGCAGTTCGGGCTCCGCTGATGCTGCTGTTTTCGGTTGTTATGGCTTTTCTGATGGGGGGAACGCTGGCGGCTACTTTCGTGATCGTGATCCCTGTGCTGGTTGCAGGCCTGCTGATGATCGCAAAGAAGGCTCTCCCTGCCTTTCGTGCCGTATTCCGAAAGTATGACCGCATGAACCAATCCATCGAGGAGAATGTCCGGGGCATGCGTGTGGTGAAGGGCTTTGCGCGTGAGGACCATGAAAAGAAGAAGTTTGCATCCGCTTCGGATAATATCAGGAAAGATTTCACATATGCCGAGCGCATTGTCGCTTTGAATGCGCCGCTGATGCAGCTCTGCCTGTACTTCAACATGATCTTTATTCTGTTTGTCGGATCGCGTCTGATTATCACCAATCAGGGGACTACAATCGACGTCGGACAGATTTCGGCTATGCTGACCTATGGATTCCAGATCCTGATGAGCCTGATGATGATCTCGATGATCTATGTCATGCTGACCATGTCATTGGAGTCCATGCACCGGATTTCAGAGGTCCTTCAGGAGACACCTGCACTGCAGAATCCTGCCGCCCCGCTCCGCGAGGTGGCGGACGGATCGGTGGATTTTGATAACGTATCTTTCAAGTACTCCAAAACTGCTGACCGAAATGCGCTCTCAGCGATCGATCTGCACATCAGCTCGGGGCAGACCGTCGGTATTCTGGGAGGAACCGGCTCCGGAAAGACCAGTCTGATCCAGCTTATTCCCAGACTATACGATGTCACCGAAGGCCGGGTCTGCGTTGCGGGACACGACGTGAGGGAATATGACCTTTCGATGCTGCGTGATGCGGTAGCGGTCGTGCTGCAGAAGAACACACTTTTTTCCGGGACAATCCGGGACAATCTCCGCTGGGGAAATCCGGATGCAACCGATGAAGAACTTGAAGCGGCCTGCAGGCTGGCGCAGGCGCACGACTTTATTATGTCTTTTCCCGATGGATATGATACTCATATCGAGCAGGGGGGAACCAATGTCTCCGGCGGTCAGCGTCAGAGACTGTGCATAGCCCGCGCACTCCTGAAAAAACCGAAGATCCTGATTCTCGATGACTCCACCAGTGCGGTTGACACGCATACGGATGCCCTGATCCGCAAAGGATTTAAAAACTATATCCCGGAGACCACCAAGATCATCATCGCACAGCGGGTTGCCTCGGTAGAGGATGCAGACCAGATTATTGTCATGGATAATGGCAGGATTGCTGCCCGTGGAACCCATACAGAGCTCATGGAGTCCAGCGAGATTTATCGGGAGATCTGGCTGCAGCAGACGAGAGGGGGCGAAGAGAGTGCCTGATAAAACAGACAACCGGAATTCCGGTGCCGTGCTGAAGCAGAATTTCTCCTCTCTGGGGCGGGTAATCCGCAAGCTTTTCGGGTACTATCCGAAACTTGCTCCGCTGACCGTCTTCTGCATTCTGTTTTCAGCGGTCGTTTCGTCTATCCCGTCGCTGTTTGTCCAGAATGTGCTCGCAGTCATAGAAAAATGGTATCGGACCGGGGACTGGGCTGCCGCAAGGCCTGAGATTGTACATTATCTTGTGATTCTCGGGACGCTGTATCTTCTGTCGCTCCTCTCCATGTTGCTGTACAGCCAGATCATGGCGTATATGACACAGGGGTTTCTGCATAAACTGCGCACGGAACTGTTTGATGGCATGCAGGACCTGCCAATCCGATATTTTGATACGCATCAGCACGGGGATATCATGTCCCATTATACCAATGACATTGATACGCTGCGGCAGCTGGTATCACAGGCATTTCCGACATTAATCCAGTCGGGAGCAATTGTTCTTGCTGTTTTTGCCATTATGCTCTACTTCAGCCTTTGGCTGACGCTGGTCCTCGTGCTGGGGATTGTTGCGATGTTTTTTGTGACCAAGACGGTGGGCGGCGGCTCTGCGCGCTACTTCATCCGACAGCAGCAGGCCACCGGTGCGCTGGAAGGTTTTGTACAGGAAATGATGAACGGACAGAAGGTCATCAAGGTCTTCAATCACGAGGAGGCCAGCATCGGTGATTTTGACCGTGTGAACGATGAGCTTTTTACGGTCAGCAACCGTGCTCACGCCTACGCGAGTATTCTGGGGCCCATCATGGGGAACATCGGAAATGTTCTGTACGTTGTGCTTGCGTTGGCAGGCGGAGTCTTTCTGCTGAGCGGATTCCAGAATGTCAGTCTGTCAGGCCTGCCCTTCAGTGTCTCCATTCTTGTACCGTTTCTGAACATGGCGAGACAGTTTACCGGCAACGTCAATAACCTCTCTCAGCAGTTCAATGCCATTGTCATGGCGGGGGCCGGCGCCGCCCGCGTGTTTGAAATGATCGGTGAGACTCCGGAAACTGACGAGGGTTATGTGACCCTGGTGAATGTGAAGGAAGACCTCAGTGAACTGAGTGCAGATCCCAACAATGTTTCGGGTGCTTATGACCGTACGGCAGGAAACTCCGGCAGCGTTGAACTTGATCCGGGCTCTGTAACTGAGACAGAGGAACGGACCGGGCACTGGGCGTGGCGGCATCCGCATACAGATGGAACTCTCAGCTATACACCTCTTCGGGGAGACGTGAGAATGCTGAATGTCGACTTCGCCTATGAAGAAGGAAAAGATGTCCTCCACGATGTGTCAGTGTATGCCGAGCGGGGCCAGAAGGTTGCATTTGTCGGCGCTACAGGAGCGGGCAAGACCACCATTACGAATCTGATTAACCGTTTCTATGATATTGCAGATGGAAAAATCAGGTATGACGGTATTAATATCAATAAAATCCGGAAATCCGATCTTCGGAGATCTCTCGGCCTCGTCCTTCAGGATACCAATCTCTTTACCGGGACAGTCATGGACAATATACGTTACGGACGGCTCGATGCCTCGGACGAGGACTGCGTCCGAGCAGCGAAGCTGGCAGGGGCGGACGATTTCATCATGAGGCTTCCTGATGGCTACGGCACAGTCCTCCATAACAACGGTACCAACCTGTCTCAGGGGCAGAGACAGCTTCTTGCCATTGCCCGTGCGGCCGTGGCAGATCCACCCGTTATGATTCTGGATGAAGCGACGTCCTCAATCGACACCCGAACCGAAGCGATCGTCCAACGCGGTATGGACAAGCTGATGGAAGGACGTACGGTTTTTGTGATTGCACATCGCCTCTCGACAGTCATGGATGCAGATGTCATCATGGTGCTGGATCACGGCCGAATCATTGAGCGCGGCAGTCACGAGCAGCTTCTGAATGAGAAAGGGACATATTACCGCCTTTATACCGGGGCATTTGAACTGGAATAATCATTCTGGGACCCGCACATGAGTCATGGTACACAGAATTATTTTAGACTATGGGATGAACAATGATACACGGAATCGGAATTGACCATTGCAGCATATCGCGTATTCAGCGAATCCTTGACCGCGGCGGAGTTGACGCTGCTTTCTTTCGGAAAACCTTCACAGAGGCTGAAAGGGCAGAGGGAGCAAAACGCCATGACACTGCAGCCTTCTATGCGGCGCGCTTCGCAGTGAAGGAAGCGGTGTTCAAAGCGATAACTGCTCCGGGACCGGAACAGTCTGAGAGAGACACCTCCACCGCAGACATTCTCTCTTCCGGACCGGATCTGCGACAAATCGAAAGCCTGCATATGGAGACCGGGCGGCCATATGTTTCAATGAATGAGGCCATACGGCCGTGGCTGGAAGCCTACGGGATTACGGCTCTGCATCTCTCTGTTACAACAGAAGAAGACACCGCTGCAGCTTTCGTAATTGCGGAGAGCAGCTCTGAGAGAAATTGATATGTATCTGAACGAAGAAGGATCTGAACGAATAAGGATCTTTCTTGACATATTCCTGTGTATTCCTGTATAGTAATACTATCTGTAAGAAGAAAGGAAGAAATTGAAACACATGAAGAAAATGATTTCATGTATGCTGACCCTTACCCTTCTGCTCTCAGTGAGTGCGATCGCCTTCGCAGATCTCTCGACCGGACAGAACGCCGGCGCGCAGCTCAAGCTGATTGGCACGAACTTTGCGCTTCTCCGCCAACCGGACAGTGCAGATCCCTGGTATTATTCCGTCACGGACCTGGATCATAACGGTCGCCTTGAACTGCTTGCCTGTAAAGCAGATTCAGCGACCAATAATGCTCAGGTAAGAGGTTGGGAGATTACCCCCGATGGACAGAGTCTGAACGCCCTCCATACTCCTTTTGAAAATGAAATGTCAGATGCAGCCTTTTTCAACATTATGACAGACAGCGCAGATACTTATTATGACGTTGAAAGAGATGCCTGGTTCTATGTCTTTAAAAACTATAACCATGAGGAACTCAAAGAATTAAACATCAAACTGGATATGGTCTTTACCTGTGGCATGTCCATGATGAACGGAATGCTGTATGACGGTACTTTAGCGACTATGATCACTACAACCAGCGGTGGTAAAGCTGATACTTCAATCATGGATTCTGATGAAAATCCCATTACAGATGATGAGTTTATGGATATTGCCGGCACCACCTTTGCGGGCTGCCCACACAGCAGTACAACCTTTGACTGGTTCTCTTCATCTGAAGCCAGTGAATTGAGCCGGCTTGCAGACAGTTATGCAGTTTTCAGCGGAGACAGGACCGATGTTCAGGACACGAGAAATCTGACGAGCATAAACAATACAAGCTCGATCGTTGTAACAAAAAATCCTGCCAATGAGCAGCGATATGTGGGCGAGACTGCTTTGTTTGTTGTGAATGCAACCGGATATAATACGCTGACCTGGACTCTGGTTTCCTCTGAAGGGCAGGTGTACAACATACAGGATATCCGCAGCGTGGTCCCCGATGTGGACATCAGAGGGGAAAACACCACATCTTTGTCGATTGCAGAGCTGTCACAGGAGATGAATGGCTGGGGGGTTTACTGCACTTTCTCCAACAGTAAGCAGAGCATGCGTACCACTACGGCAAATATTTCTGTCTATGCTCAAAACACGGGCAGGAATACCGACGCCAATGAGTATTATAACCGGTACGGGCTGACTGACGACGAGTTGTTCGAACTGGCTTTGACTGACCTCGTGATGTCTGACGAAGACTGGTCTCTCGTTTCAAATATGAGCTATTATGATTCATTGGATCCGTCAGACTGGAATCAGTTTGATTGGGACAGCTATCTGGAGACAATCTGGTGATGAACCTGAACAACCGACAGCTGGGATAATGACGGTGGCTGCTCATGGAAATATGGACTCTTATACGAGAAACTTTTCCGGGCTGATACTCGTCGACTGGTTAATATTACAGTAAACACAGACGACCTTCCGGGCTTATGCCGGTTGGTCGTCTGTGTTTACGATTCTGCAGCTCCGTTTTATGGTGACAATTCTATAATTCCAGGTTATGACAGATGAAAAACATATTGCATTCCGACCTGGAATCATGTAAAATAAAGTGTCTTATAAAGCTTTCCGGATCTATCTATTCTGTATAGTCATAGTCCGACTGAAAGCATTCACCCCGCATATTTTTAATTATATGAGGAGGATACTGATGGAGAACAGGAAAACCCTGAACATCTTCGCTGCAGCACTGGCAATTGTTCTGCTGTGCGTATTGATTGTCGGACATGTTCAGACAAACAAAAGCCAGGTTCTCGAACTTCCGGCTGATGCGCAGACACTGACTGCCACCGCTGACGGGAGAAATGGTCCGGTATCGGTTGAGGTTATTGCAAGCCCAACCGAGATTTTCAAGATTCGTGTAACGGAACACGCGGAGACCGATGGAATCGGTACACTGGCAGTTGATGCGCTGCCTGGAAATATCGTCGAGGCGCAGAGCCTTTCCGTGGATGCAGTCAGCGGTGCCAGCCTGACCTCTGAGGCCATCCGCACTGCGGTCGCAAATGCACTGGAATCCGGCGGGTTCGATCCTTCAGCCTTCGGCTATACAGCTCCTGAAGAGAAACCGGCTGCAACGCCTGCGCCTGCTTTGCCCGCAGCAGCTGCTTCCGGTGCGGGCTATATTCCCGGCACCTATGAGGCGGAAGCCAACGGCATGGGCAAGGTCAAGGTCAGTGTCACAGTCGATGAGACTTCGATTACCGATGTTGTGCTGGACACCTCCGGTGAGACCCCGGAGATCGGCGGAGCTGCTACCGAGAAACTCACGGAGCAGGTCCTTGCGGCTCAGGGTGCGGAGATCGACGGCGTAGCCGGTGCGTCCCTGACCAGCAATGCCGTCCGTACAGCTGTTGCGGATGCCCTCGCACAGGCAATGGCTCCGATGGATACTGCTGAAGAACCGGCACCTGCTGCGGAGACTGAGACAGCGGAGGACGGTATTCTCAGAGCTTCCGCTGACGGACGCAACGGCCCGATCGACGTAGAAGTAACAGTAGAGGGAAATGAAATCAAGTCTGTCACCGTCACAGGACAGGCTGAGACGGCCGGAATCGGTTCGGTTGCTGTGGAGCAGATCCCCG
>JAILFJ010000053.1 GCA_024697625.1 Oscillospiraceae bacterium | reverse complement strand
TCGAAACACTTAGTTGTTGAAAATCAAGAAGTAAAGGCTGGAGATCCTATTGGTCTTGGAGGTAATACAGGACGTAGCACAGGATCACATTTACACTTCGAGACACGTCTTTGTGGTGTAGCCTTAAATCCTGCCTTGATTTTCAACAACTAAGTGTTTCGACATATGACCGTAAATAGTTTCCAAACCATTGTGATGGCGGATCACTACATATTTACCATATCCTCTTGGCGATACTATCCGTGCTGCATTTAGCGGTAAGATTCGCATCGTTAAATATGAGCCAAGAGGATATCCTCGGCAGGGGCGGCTTCCTCGGCGGGAGCGGGCTCCTCGGCGGGAGCGGCTTCCTCAGCGGGGGCGGCTTCCTCAGCAGGCGCGGGCTCCGGAGTCGGAGTCGCAGAGGGAGCGGGGGCAGCGCTCTGTCCACAGGCGGCCAGTGCGAAGATCATGGCCAGCGCAAGCAGAAGGGCAAGATACTTTTTCATTCTGTGGTTCCTTTCTGTGATTTACTTCTCACAAGATATTTTCAAACCGTACGTGCAGCCGTACGAGCTTGAATCAGTTCAGTTCGCCGATCCGGTGGCAGGCGGCGAAGTGTCCCGCCGATACGTCGCGGAGTTCCGGCATGGAGGCCGCGCAGGCCTCCGTCGCATGCGGGCAGCGGGTCCGGAAGGGACAGCCGCTGGGGGCATTCAGGGGGCTGGGGATGTCGCCGGAGAGCACGATGCGCCTGTTCGCCCGGGCGATTCTCGGGTCCGGCTGCGGCACGGCGGACATCAGGGACTTTGTATAGGGATGCAGGGGATGCTCATAGATCTCCTTTGCGTCGGCCAGTTCCACCAGCTTGCCCAGATACATGACGGCGATCCGGTCGCTGATGTGCCGCACGACCAGAATATCATGGGCGATGAACAGGTAGGTCAGGCCCATCTGCTCCTGCAGCTCGTCGAACATGTTGATCACCTGGGCCTGGATCGACACGTCCAGCGCCGATACCGGCTCGTCGCAGACGATGAACTCCGGCTTCAGAGCCAGTGCCCGCGCGATGCCGATCCGCTGCCGCTGGCCGCCGGAGAACTCGTGCGCATAGCGGGAGGCATGCTCACTGTTCAGGCCGACCCGGGCCATCAGCTCCAGGATACGCTCCTCGCGTTCCTTCCTGCTGCTGTACATCCTGTGGATGTCCAGCGGTTCGCCGATGATGTCGGAGACCGTCATGCGCGGGTTCAGCGAGGAATACGGATCCTGAAAGACCATGGTGGCTTTTTTTCGGTATTCACTGATCTCCGCCTTCGTGCCGACCGGCTTTCCGTCATAGAGGATCTCGCCGGCAGTGGGCCTGTACAGATGCAGAAGCGTCCGGCCCACCGTCGTCTTGCCGCAGCCGGATTCGCCGACCAAGCCGAGCGTCTCTCCCCTCCTGATCGTGAAAGACACGTCATCCACCGCTTTCAGCGGTTTGGACGAGAACATGCCGACGCTGATGTTGAAGTATTCCTTCAGATGGCGGACCTCTACCAGATTCTCACGCATTGCCTTCACCGCCCTCCGTCATCGCTTCCCTGACGTTCATCCAGCAGCCCGCCATATGATCGTCGTTGATCTGCATCCGTTCGCAGCGCTCCCGGAGGCATATCTTCATCGCACTGTCGCAGCGCGGTGCAAAGGGGCATCCCTTCGGCATGTTCAGCAGGTCGATGGGCGTACCGGTGATGGGCTTCAGTCTCGTACCCGCGGTATCCGCCGTCGGGATCGAATGCAACAGGCCCTTGGTATATTCGTGCTTCGGGTTGTAGAAGATCTCTTCCGCCGTCCCCTGCTCACAGATCGAGCCCGCGTACATGACGATCACCTCGTCACAGAGCTGTGCCACAACGCCCAGGTCGTGGGTGATCATGATGATGGCCATGCCCAGCTCCCGCTGCAGGTCCTTCATCAGGTCGAGAATCTGCGCCTGGATCGTCACGTCCAGAGCCGTTGTCGGCTCGTCCGCAATCAGGATGTCCGGCTCGCAGGCCAGCGCCATGGCGATCATGACGCGCTGCCGCATGCCGCCGGAGAACTCATAGGGATACTGCCGCATGCGCTTTTCCGGCTCGTTGACGTTCACCAGCCGAAGCATCTCCACCGCCCGGTCCCAGGCCTGCTTCCGGTTGCGGTCGGTATGCAGCAGGATGGCCTCCATCAGCTGTCTGCCGATGGTGTAGGTCGGGTTCAGCGAGGTCATCGGATCCTGGAATATGATGGAGATCCGGTTGCCCCGGACGGTCTTCATGACCTTCTCGCCAGCGTTTACCAGCTCCTGGCCGTTGAATCGGATCGAGCCCTCGACGATCTTTCCGGAGCTGGCCAGGATCTGCATGATCGAATAGGCCGTGACGGATTTGCCCGAGCCGGACTCGCCGACGATCCCCAGGACTTTGCCGCGCTCCAGGTTGAAGGAGATGCCGTTCACGGCGCGTACCTCGCCCGCGGGCGTGAAGAAGGAGGTATGCAGATTGTTTACTTCCAACAGTGCCATGCTCTTCCTCCTTTCAGGCTCTCAGCTTCGGGTCAAAGGCGTCGCGCAGCCCGTCGCCGAAGAGGTTCAGCGACAGCACGATCAGCGAGATGACCAGCGCCGGGATCACCATGCGGAAGGGGTAGGAGGACAGGCCGTTCAGCGCATCTGCCGCCAGCGAGCCCAGCGAAGGCATCGGGGCATTGACGCCGAGGCCGAGAAAGGAGAGGTAGCTCTCCGTGAAAATCGCGTTCGGGATCTGCAGCGCCGTCGAGATGATCACCACGCTGATGCAGTTGGGCAGAAGATGCTTCCTGATCACCCAGCTGCCCTTCGCGCCAGCCGCGCGGGATGCCAGGACGTATTCCTGCTCGCGCAGGGAGAGGATCTGTCCGCGGATCAGACGGGACATGGACACCCAGTAGAGGACGCCGAAGACGATGAAGAGGCTGATGATATTGCTGCCGATCTTCTCCAGCGCAGTCCCGGCCAGCGCCGGGCCCAGCGTCAGCTTCAGGACGCTCGCCAGCAGGATGACCATCAGCATGTCCGGCAGCGAGTAGATGATATCCACGATCCGCATGATGATGAGGTCGACCTTTCCGCCGCAGTACCCGGCGATCGAACCGACCGTCATGCCGATGACCAGCACGATGATGCTGGCAAAGAAGCCGACCGCCAGCGAGATCCTTGTCCCGTAGACGACGCGGATGAAGTAGTCCCGCCCGGCCGAGTCCGTGCCGAAGACGTGCGGGAAGACCTTCTCACCCGCCTCGATGCGCTTGAGCTCCGTCTTGCCGTAGCTGAAAGGGCTGAGGTTATTGTAGCTGGCGTCGACAGGCTTGCCCGGGTTGACGCCCAGCATGTTGTCATAGGAGTAGGGCCAGAACATGGGGATAATGATCGATGAGAGCGTAATGATGACGATGATGATGAAGCTGGCTGTGGCGACAGGGTTCTTCAGCAGGCGCTTCACGCCGTCCTTAAAGAAGGTCGTGGAGGGGCGCATCTGCACCATGTAGCGCTTCTCGTCCTCGGTTGCCGGGAGAAAGTCGTCCACGTCCAAGTGCATGCTGAGTTTGTTTGTCACGGCTTGTCCCCCCTCATTCCAGATTGATCCTGGGATCGACCAGTTTATAGAGAATGTCGCTGAGCAGATTCATCACCACGATCAGGACGGCCAGCACGATCGTCGTGCCCATCACCATGGGATAGTCCCGGTTCGTGATGCTGCTGACAAAGGCCCGGCCGATTCCGGGAACGGCGAAGATCTGCTCCACCACCAGCGAGCCCGTCACGATATAGGCCAGCATCGGTCCGAAGTAGGTGATCACCGGGATCAGGGAGTTCTTCAGGGCGTGCCCGAAGATGATGCGCACGCTGGAGACGCCCTTGGCCTTTGCGGTCCGGATATAGTCCTGCCCCAGCACGTCCAGCATAGACGAACGCGTCAGCCTCGTGATGTAGGCCATCGGATAGAGAGACAGTGTGACGATCGGCAGGATCAGCCCCTGCGGTGTCGCGCCGTTGGCGGGCAGCACCGCCAGCCTCACCGCAAACAGCACGAGCAGCAGTGAGCCCATGATAAAGGAGGGCATCGAGACAAAGGCCGTTGTCAGCACCATGATCACCCGGTCGATCAGCCTGTTTCTTCTCAGCGCCGCGACAGCCCCCAGCGGGATGCCGATCAGCGCCGCAAGCGCGGCCGCGATGAGGCCCAGCTTTGCCGAGGTCCTCAGGCCGTCCGCGATGATGTCGATCACCATCCGTCCGCGCTGCTTCAGCGAGGGTCCGAAGTCAAAGCGCGTGACGATATCCTTCAGATAGGTGAAGTACTGTGTCATCAGAGGCTTGTCCAGCCCGTATTTTGCCTCCAGGGAGGCCTGCGCAGCGGCCGAGATGGCCTTCTCGCCCATGAACGGTCCGCCGGGGACCGCGTGCATGACGAAAAAGGTCACCGTAATCACAACCCAGACCGTGACCACCGCCAGCAGAATACGTTTCAGAACATACTTCAGCGTCTTGGAGCTCATGTCGTTCTCTCCGTTCATCGTTCATAAAAAACTCTGTTATTATAGGCGATGTCCCGTGGAAAATCAAGAGAAAATCACTTTCGGCATATTTTATTCTTGACACCCGCCGAAACTGATGGTAATATACCGTTCGCTGCCCGCGTGCTCAGCTTCGGGGCCATGCCGCCGCTGCGGTTGCCTTTCCGCCCGCTGCCGTGCCGCAGGGTATAGTATAACGAAGAAAGGAACTGAAACAGCATGATTACCAAAGAGAAAAAGACAGCCGTCATCGGCGAGAACGCCACCCACGAGAACGACACCGGTTCCCCCGAGGTCCAGATTGCCATTCTGACCGAGCGCATCCGCGAGCTCACCGAGCACCTCAAGCGCCATCCGAATGACGACCACTCGAGACTCGGCATGTACAAGATGGTCGGTAAGCGCCGCCGTCTTCTTGACTATCTTGCCAAGAAGGACATTGAGCGTTACCGCGCGATTATCGCAAAGCTGAACATCCGCAAGTAATCCTGTTCAGCACTCTGAAGGGTATGAAGGTTTTTATGGAGAGACAAGTGAATATGTCTCTCCATATTTTTATAGAAGCATCCTCTGTACACAGACTCATCAGAACGCACCGCAATCCGCAGTCCCACAGTAAAAATCTTTTCAGGAGTTTTAAAGCATGATTATTACCAACAAGCAGTTCCCCAACTACCGCAAGTTTGAGATGACCTACGAAGGCCGTCCCCTCAGCATGGAGGTCGGCAAGATGGCGGAGCTCTGCAACGCCGCTGTCCTCGTGACCTACGGCGAGACCACTGTCCTCGTCACCTGCACCGCCTCCGCCCGCCCGAAGGACGGCATTGACTACTTCCCCCTCGCCGTGGACTTCAACGAGAAGCTCTATTCCGTCGGCCGCATCCCCGGCAGCTTCATGCGCCGTGAGGGCAAGCCCAGCCTGCAGGCCGTTCTGGCCTCCCGTCTGATCGACCGCCCGATGCGCCCGCTCTTCCCCAGCGATCTGCGCAACGACGTCGTCATCGCCTGCGAGGTTCTCTCCGTGGACCGCGACTGCTCACCGGAGATCACCGCCATGATCGGCGCCTCCGCCGCAGTCAGCATCTCCGACGTTCCCTTCAACGGGCCCATCGCCGGCATCGTCCTCGGCTGGGACGGCGAGAAGTACCTCTTCAACCCGACGCAGGAGGAGCGCAAGCGCAACCGCATGATCACCACGATCGCCGCCACTCACAAAAAGATCGTCATGATCGAGTCCGAGGCCGACCAGGTTCCGGACGACGTCATGTACGAGGGCATCGTGCAGGCACATGAGCATCTGCAGCCCGTCCTCGACCTCATCGACGAGATGGTCCGCGAGATCGGCAAGCCGAAGTTCAGCTATGAGCACGCCGCCTTCGACGACGAGCTCTTCGAGAAGCTGGTCGCCAACGAGTTTGCCTCCATGGAGCACTGCATGGACACCGACGACAAGAACGTCCGCGAGGCCCGTGTGAACGAGTGGGTCACCATGGTCGAGGAGAAGTACGGCGAAGAGCATCCCGAGCTCATGCAGTACATGGACGAGATCCTCTACAAGCTCCAGAAGAAGGTTGTCAAGAAGTGGCTGCTCGCCGGCAAGCGTGTCGACGGCCGCGCCATGAATGAAATCCGCCCGCTGGCGGCAGAGGTCGGTCTGATCCCCCGTGTGCACGGCTCCGGTCTCTTCACCCGCGGTCAGACCCAGGTGCTCTCCATCGCCACCCTGGCGACGCTCTCCGAGGCCCAGAAGCTCGACACCATCTGGGAAGAGGAAGAGAAGCGCTTCATGCACCACTACAACATGCCCTCCTACTCCACCGGTGAGGCCCGTGCCAGCCGCAGCACCAACCGCCGCGAATACGGCCACGGCGCCCTCGTCGAGAAGGCGCTGGAGAGCGTCATCCCCGATGTGGAGGACTTCCCCTATGCCATCCGCGTCGTCTCTGAGGTTCTCTCCTCCAACGGCTCCACCTCCCAGGGCTCCATCTGCGGCACCACGCTCGCGCTGATGGATGCCGGCGTCCCCCTCAAGGCTCCTGTCGCGGGCATCTCCTGCGGCCTGATCCAGGATGGCGACGACTTCACCACCTTCATCGACATCCAGGGCGTCGAGGACTTCCACGGCGAGATGGACTTCAAGGTGGCCGGCACCAAGCAGGGCATCACCGCCATCCAGATGGACCTCAAGAACGACGGTCTGAAGCACGAGATCGTGAAGGAAGCCTTCGCCATCACCAAGGAGGCCCGCTTCCAGATCCTCGACGCCATCCTGCTCAAGGCCATCCCCGAGCCGCGCAAGGAGCTTGCCAAGACCGCCCCGAAGATGATCCAGATGCACATCAACCCCGACAAGATCCGTGAGGTCATCGGTTCCGGCGGCAAGGTCATCCAGAAGATCACCGCCGACACCGGCTGCAAGATCGACATCGACGATGACGGCAGCATCTATATCGCCTCTTCCGACATCGAGGCCTGCCGCGCCGCGCGCAAGACCATCGAGGACATCGTCTTCGAGCCCGAGGTCGGCGCTCTCTACTACGGCGAGGTCAAGCGGATCATCTCCAACCTCGGCGCCTTCATCGAGCTGGTGCCCGGCAAGGACGCCATGTGCCACATCAAGGACCTGGAGTTCAAGCGCACCGAGAAGGTCGAAGACGTCCTCAACGTCGGCGACAAGACCTGGGTCAAGTTCATCGGCATCGACGACAAGGGCCGCTGGAACATCTCCCGCAAGGCCGCTCTCAAGGAGCGCGGCGAGGACTGATCCTCACAGAAACACAAAACCCCGGACTTCGGTCCGGGTTTTTTTAAAAAGGAGATCTTGGAATATGCGATATTGGGAATGCATCCTGGACACCCCCTCCGGGGACATCGACAGCCGCTGCGAGGAGCTCTCCGCCCTCGGCGTCGGCGGCTTTGTGGTGGAGAACGAGGAGGACTTCAGAGATTTTCTGGAGAACAACCGCCAGTACTGGGACTACGTGGACCGTGAGCTGGAGCAGCAGTACGCCGGACTCAGCCGGCTGAAGTTCTACCTCACGGACGACGAAGAAGGTTTCGCGGTCCTGAGAGCAGTCCAGAGCCGGTATCCGGGGCTGGAGCTGAGGACCGTCGAGGACAGCGACTGGGAGAACAACTGGCGGGAGTACTATCAGCCCATCGACGTCGGCGAGAGGCTCGTCGTCGTGCCTGAGTGGGAGGAGCCCCCCGCCGGCGGCCGTCTTCCTCTGCGGCTGGACCCCGGTCTGACCTTCGGTACCGGCAGCCATGCCACCACCCGCATGTGCCTGCAGCAATTGGAGACCTGCGCCGGCAGCGGAAAGCGCGTGCTGGACCTCGGCTGCGGCAGCGGCATCCTCGGCATCGGCGCGCTGGTGCTGGGCGCGGAGCGCTGCGTCGGCTGCGATATCGATCCCAAGGCGCCGGACGTGGCGATGGCCAACGCCGCACTCAACGGCATCGGCGCAGAGCGCTTCCAGGTCTACGCCGGGGACATCCTCTCCGACCGCGGCCTGCGGAAGGAGCTCGGCACGGGCTACGGCCTGGTGCTGGCGAACATCGTCTCCGACGTGATCCTCCCCCTCTCCGGCTTCGTCCGGGACTTTATGGCCGAGGGCGCGCACTTCATCTGCTCCGGCATCATCGAGGGGCGGCAGGACGAGGTCCGCGCCGCGCTGGAGCGCAACGGCTTCACCGTGGAGGAGCACTTCTGCGAGGAGGAGTGGCACTGCTTTTTGTGCCGGTAGGATCACTCCCTGCCGCGGCGGCCAAAAATCCTCGCGTTGACGAAGCCTTCCCCTGAGAACAACGCCATCAACAGTAAAACCGTCTCCCTTCCGAAGAAGGGAGACGGTTTTGTTTAGGAGGGGCAAGCCCCTCCCCTACGAGGGAGAGTGCTCCGCGCTTCTCTCGTATTCAACGTAATAAAAGTTCTTTTCCCCATGCTCTTTGAACCGGTAAATATTGATCATGCCCTGGTCTTTATTCAAGTAGCCCTCAAAGGGCTCGGGGAGGCAGTCTGCAGGGACCGCCCTGAATTCCCCGGGGTGGCGAAACGCAAAATACACGTAAGTGATCTCACGCTCACCGGTGATCAATGCATATTCATAGGCATAGTTATCCGCGAGGATCGCGATATAGGCCGGGTAGGAAAACAGGCCACGTTCGTCCCGATGAAAAGGATGCGGCTCATAGGTCTCGCTCGTCCGGTCCGGGGACAGCTTATGAGCGTAATGCTCCAGGCGATCCAGCTCCGTCCGGAAATCCGACTCGCTGTAGGTGCAGCGCAGGTATACCTCCGCCTCGGGATCAAAAACGCCTGACCAATAGGCATAATAGAACTCCGGTCCGTTTTCCATCCCGCTGTCCGGGATGGCGGGCGGAAAGGCCACGAAGCCCGTCCGCAGGTCCTTCCGATCCGAAAAGATCTCCCCGTACCGGGCCGGATCCCGGAAGGTCTTTTCCGGCAGCTTCAAATCAGCATAGAAGAAAAGCGCCAGAAACGCAAGCACGGCAAGAACGCCGAACAGCCATCCGACCCATTTGACAGAGCTTTTCCTCCGGCGGTCGCTTTCTTTTTCTTTCATCCCTGCAGCCCAATCAGCCGTAGACGTCGTTGGTGTCGACCAGGGCGACCGAGACCTCGAGGATCTCGCCGCTGCGCCAGATCCTGAACAGCAGCTCGTCGCCGACGGAGAACTGATCCTTGATCGCGGCGACCTCCGCGGTCGTCGTCACCTT
>JAILFJ010000033.1 GCA_024697625.1 Oscillospiraceae bacterium | reverse complement strand
TGTTTGGTGTGGTTTTTTGTCGTGATTAAATTATACCACATTTCAGGCCGGAATTCTTCTCGTTTTTATAACAAAAACGAGATTCCAGAAACTTTTTCTGTTCAAGACTATTTGACTTTTGAAAAATACGAAAACTCAAATGCTGATGTCTTACTGAAACGAAATAAAAAAACAGCGTTCATATACTTCGCAAATTTTACAGCTCCTATAGCAGAGGACACCGGTCAGCCCTGGCTGGCCGGTGTTCGACGATCTATAAGGAGTTGAACACCCATGACTTATGAAGAAGTCAGCAAAAAGATGAACAGTGCCCTCACGCAGCTCTCTCCCGCAGACCTGCCCCAGTTTCTCGCAGCACACAGCATGGACTTTTCTTCCCAGCCCTTCGCGGATTACATGCGCCGGAAATTCCGGGAAAAGGGTATCTCGCAGAAGAACGTCTTCATTGCTGCGGATCTCGACAACAAAACCGGTTACAAGCTGATCTCCGGAGAAAAGCATACCCTGCAGCGGGATATCATCCTTCGCATCTGTCTTTCCGCAGAATTCAGTCTCGAAGAAACGCAGGAAGCCCTGATCCTTTACGGGATGGCTCCGCTCCATGGGCGGAAACGCCGGGACACGGCCTTCATTGTCGCTCTCAGCAATCATATCCGGGACATCCATGATGTGGATGCCATACTCCGGGAGAATGATCTTCCGCCTTTCCTGACTCCGGAACAGCTTGCCGGGGAGTACTGAAGCAAATCCTCTCACGGATTTTTATACAGCCACGTGATATCTTTTCGCAAACGAAAAAATATCTTTTTATTCTGATATTTTTTCGTTTGCATTTGACTTTTTTTCGTTTGAGGATATAATAGAAATACCAAATCATTCTTGGGGGACAATCTTATGCCAGATGGAATCCTTGTGAAAGAAGCCGCTGCGCAATGGAACTTAACAGAGCAAAGCATAACCGGTATGTGCCGGAACGGCAGGATCCCGGGGGCCTTCAAAGCGGGCGGGACGTGGTATATCCCAGCCGATGCGGAAAAACCGGCCGATGGACGTGTGCGCACCGGAGCTTACAGGAAAGCAGCGAACAAAACCAGGCTGCCCCTCCCGGTAGGGATATCGGACTACCGGGTGGCATCGACGGAGTACTACTACGTGGACAAAACGCTGTTAATCAGGGACTTCCTGGATGAGCGGCCGCAGGTGTCTCTGTTTACCCGTCCGCGGCGCTTTGGCAAAACCTTGAATATGGACATGCTGCGTACCTTTTTCGAGAAGACCGACGAGGATACCTCTGTCTATTTTCGGGATAAGGCGATCTGGAAGCAAGGTGCAAGGTATCAGGCGTATCAGGGGCGATATCCGGTGGTTTTCCTCAGCTTCAAGGATGTCAAATGCGAGACCTGGCAGGAAACGCTCCAGAAGCTGGGGGAGATCATCGGGAGCGAATTTGCCCGGCATACGGAGCTGCTGACAACGGAAGCCTGCAACAATGTGGACAAAGCATACTTCCGCCGGGTTATGGAGCGGACGGCAAGTGACATGGAGCTCTCCAGCGCATTGCTGACCTTGACCAGAATGCTCCATGAGCACTATAAGATCGCACCTGTTATCATCATTGATGAATATGACACCCCGATCCAGCAGGGCCATACGAGGGACTTTTACGATCAGGCCATCCTGTTTATGCGGAACCTCTTTTCCGGCGGGCTGAAGGACAACAGCCACCTTACGTTCGGTTTCCTCACCGGAATTCTCCGGGTGGCCAAGGAGAGCATTTTCAGCGGGCTGAACAATCTGTCGGTGTACTCCATTATGGACGACAGCTTTAGTGAGTATTTTGGCTTTACTCACGACGAAGTAAAGCAAATGGCGGCCTACTATGGCGCAGCCGGGAAAAACAATGAGCTGTGCGAGTGGTATGACGGCTATCGCTTTGGGGAGAGTGAGGTTTTCAACCCCTGGTCGGTGATCAATTACTTCCAGAGAAAATGCAGACTGCAGGCTTATTGGGTGTCTACCAGCTCAAATGACGTCATCGGAGAGATGCTGAGCAAAGCGTCAAGTGAAATGTATGAAAAGCTGTATGCCCTCTTGCGGGGAGAAACGATCACCACCTATATCGACACCGGCGTGGTATATCCGCAGATTGGTAGCGATCCTTCCTCCGTATATAGCTTTCTGCTGGTCACAGGTTATTTAAAGCTGGTCAGCGTTGTCCCACCGATGGGAGAAGGCTCTCTGTGCGAGGTTGCGCTGCCGAATCAGGAAATTGCTTTCGTTTATAAAAGAGAGATCCTGGATAAGCTCAGCGAGATCATCCCGCAATCGACGTCCATATCCATTCAGAAGGCGATTTATTCCGGTGACGCCGATTTTCTGCAACAGCAGATGCGTCAGCTTCTGCTGCAATCAGTCAGCTCTTTTGATACCGCTCACGAGGATTTTTATCATGGGCTGCTGCTCGGCCTTTGCGCCATGATGGACAACCACTACTATATCAGCTCAAACCGGGAATCCGGCGAGGGGCGCTTTGATATCCAGCTCATGCCGAAGGAGGATAATCTGCCCGGTATACTGATAGAAGTGAAATGGACAGACGGCGCAGGGAGCCAGGCCTTGAAGAAGCTGGCGCAGAGCGCGATCCAGCAGATCAAGGGAAAGCACTACGAGACCGAACTTCGCACCCACGGTGTGAAGAAAATCCTCAAATACGGAGCGGTTTTCAGCGGGAGAAATGTTGAGATTTGCATGGAGTAAGGAGGGGATGCAAAAGATGACAGAACTGGAAATCATGCAGCATGCGAAGGACTACCTGAACAGGCTGACGAAAGATTTCGATCCGCTGACGGACTGTGATTTGCCAGAGAATGACATCATCAACAATGTCCGTATCTCCTGCTGTCTGCTCTTTGTGCCCGATGTGCTGTGCAGGCGGTTAAGAAGAGCGATGATGTCAAGGAGATGTCCGGCAAGCTCAAACACACCCGAGCCGCTATCCGCTCAAGAATTGAAAAACTGGGGCTGACTGAGCAATGAACCAAACAGCTTTGTTTTCGGGAATTACATACCGATTGCTTGAAATAATTCCTGGCCTGGACGACGCGAGCTATGTACTCTGCAAAAGTGAGAATGGCGAAAGCTACGTCTGTCCGCTGGATCGTTGGGAGGCTGCGGCCCCTACCCCGACGACAAAAGTGCATGCAAAAAGCTCGTCGCAGGATAAAATCGCGCTTTTTCTGGAGCTCTTTCGTGGGCGCGAGGATGTGTACGCCAGGCGCTGGTACAATTTTAAATCGCAAAAATCGGGGTACTCCCCCGCCTGCCGGAACGAGTGGGAGCGCAGCGTTTGTGATAAGAAAAAACACCGCTGCACGGACTGCCCCAACCGGGAATTTATCCCTTTGTCTTCTGAGATTGTCCGCTCTCATTTGATCGGGCGGGACGAATTCTGCCGCGATGTAGTTGGTATCTATCCGCTGCTTCCGGACGACATGACTTGGCTTCTGTGTGCCGATTTCGACGACGGTGGATGGCAGGAAGATGTTCGCGCTTTTTGTGATGCTGCCAGAAGCTGCGGACAGACACCGGCCGTGGAGCGTTCCCGCTCCGGTGCAGGCGCGCATATCTGGTTCTTCTTTGAAACCCCTGTCCCCGCCTCGGATGCACGCAAGCTGGGCAGCTTGATTCTGACCAGCGCTATGGCGAAGCGCCATGAGTTGAGCTTTCGGTCGTATGACCGCCTGTTTCCCAGCCAAGACACCATACCCAAGGGCGGTTTTGGGAATCTGATTGCTCTGCCGTTTCAAGGCCAGGCGCAAAAAAACGGCAACAGCCTGCTGCTCTGCCGCGGATCACCAAGACGGGACTGAAGAAAGCTCTGTCCGCTTTCCAAAGTGCCCCGGACACCGGCGCATTGGCGGACAGCAGGGAGAAGCCTTGGGAGGTCGGATCGAAACAGGATAAGGCATTGACAAAGCTGGATTTCCCACTGGTAGTCTCACTGACCTTGGCAGACAGGCTCTATGTAGAGAAGGCGGGCTTATCTCAAAATGCACTTAACCGCATCAAGCGATTGGCCGCGTTTCGTAATCCTGATTTTTACAAGTCCCAAGCCATGCGTTTGCCAATCTATAACAAGCCCCGCGTCGTCAATTGCGGGGAGGAGACGGAAGACTATCTTATTTTGCCTCGTGGTTGTCTGTCGACAGTCTGCGAGCTGCTGGATAGACTTGGTGTTCCTTTCACCTGCTCCGATCTGCGCAATAGCGGGAGGGAGATTACAGTGCAGTTCCGTGGGCTGCTGCGCCCGGAACAAGCGCCAGCCGCCGATGCTTTGCTTGCCCATGACATAGGCGTGCTTTCCGCGACGACGGCCTTTGGGAAAACGGTGATCGGGGCCTATCTGATCAGCAAACGCAAAACCAATACGCTGATCCTTGTCCACTCCACTGCCCTGCTGGCCCAGTGGAAACAGGCTTTGGAGCGGTTTTTGACTATTGACGAGATGCTGCCGGAGGAGCCCAAAAAACGTGGGCGCAAGAAGAAACGCCAACTGATCGGTCAGTTGGGCGGTGGCAAGAACAACTTAAGCGGGATCGTGGATGTTGCCATTATCCAATCTCTGTTTGAGGATGAGGATAAACATGTCAAGGAACTGGTGGCGGACTACGGTATGGTGATCTGCGACGAGTGTCATCATGTGGCGGCCTTCAGCTTTGAAAAGGTGTTGAATGCGGTCCGTGCCAAGTATGTTTATGGCCTCTCTGCTACCCCCACAAGGCAGGACGGGCATCATCCCATCATTTTCATGCAGTGTGGCCCGATGCGTTATCTGGTAGATGCTAAGCAACAAGCCCAGCAACGAAGCTTTTCCCATTTTCTGATTCCACGGTTGACCAAAACCCGCCTTCCGGACGCACAGAGCATTCAGGATGTGTACACAGCCATTGTCAAAAATGGACTGCGAAATGCGCAGATAGTCCACGATGCCATTTCGGTGGTCGAGGATGGGCGGACACCGATTATTCTGACAGAGCGAAAGGAACACGCAGAAGCACTGTATGCCGTTTTGCAAACCAGCGCTGCGCATGTGTTTCTCCTACTGGGCAGCGACTCTGCCAAGCAGAAAAGAGAAAAACTGGACGCTCTGCAAGTAGTTCCGGAAAATGAAACTCTGCTGATCGTTGCCACCGGGAAATATGTCGGCGAAGGCTTTGATGAACCGCGCCTGGACACACTGTTTCTCGCCATGCCTTTCTCCTGGAAGGGAACGCTGGCACAGTATGTAGGTCGATTGCACCGAAATTATGTCGGGAAGCACGAGGTCCGCGTCTACGACTATGTGGATGTCCATGTTCCAATGCTGGAACGGATGTATCAGCGAAGGCTCAAAGGCTATTCCGAACTAGGCTATCAGACGTTGTCTGACGATAAAGAGAGCACACCGGGCATGATATATACAGGAGAGACTTACGGGGATGTGTTCGGAAAGGATATGCTTTATGCCGGGCGAGAGATAGTAATCTCAGCACCTATATTGACAAAGTCTCGGATCCAAGCTTCGCTGGGCATGATTCCAGGAGACGTCAAGCTTCGGGTTATCACGCGAGACTTGGAAGGATATTCTGTTGAGCAACAGGCGAGGATGCTGGCTGCAGTCAAGCTTCTGGAAGAAGCTGGTGCTGAGATCATTACGCAGCCGAAACTCATTCAGAGATACGCTGTGATCGATGACTCTATTGTCTGGTACGGCGATATTAACTTTCTTTCCGCTGCCAAGGCTGAGGACACCGCCATCCGACTCGAAAGCCCGGAGCTGGCAGGTGAGCTGCAGGATTTGGAGGGCGGAGCGGAATGATAATCCTGATTCCCCAGACAGGCTGGAGCAACTGGAAGAAAACGTTGATGGGTATGCAGAAAAATCCCCGGACAGAACATCGAGGCGCTCTGTCCGGGGACATACTATACGGGCTATTTGTAAAATGATCAGATGATGAAGTTGTTCAGCCAGCGCTTGGAGAGACGGATGGAATCGAGGATATCCTCTTTGCATCCCTCAAAGGCTTTGTCCTCAACCTCGATGACTGCATCGCCGTTGTAGCGGATGTCGTTGAGAGCAGAGACAAAAGCACCCCAGTCCACATCACCGAGTCCGGGAATCTTCGGGCTCATATAATCCAGCGGATACGCAAGCACCCCGCACTGCTTCAGCTTCTCGGGATAGAGCTTGATGTCCTTGAAGTGGACGTGGAAGATTTTATCCTTGAATTCATATACCGTCTGAATGTAGTCCAGCTGCTGCCACACATAGTGGCTGGGGTCAAAATTCAGACCGAAGTTCGGAGAGGGGATGATCTCGAAGAGCTTCCGGAAAATGGCCGGGGTGCACATCAGGTTCTGCCCGCCGGGCCACTGATCCGGGCCGAAGAGCATGGGGCAGTTCTCGATGGCGACCTTGACACCGCATGCCTCCGCCTGACGGATGATCGGCGGCCAGATCTCCTTGAAGAGCTCAATGTTCTCATCTACGGTCTTGTGCTGATCGCGGCCGATGAAGGTGGTGACCATGCCGACACCGAGCTTCGCACTGGCTTTGATCAGCGCTTCCAGATGCTCAATTGCCGCTGCACGCTTGGAGATGTCCGGATCCATGGTGTTGGGGTAGTAGGCCAGGGAGGAGATATGCATGCCTTTCCCTTCGATATAGTCCTTCACATACTTCGCGTATTCGTCATCCTCCAGGACGCGCTCGGCGTCGATATGGCTCACACCGGCGTAGCGGCGCTCGGCCTTGCCTGCGGGCCAGCTCGCAACCTCGAGGCACTCAAAGCCCATTTCTGCTGCGGTATCGACGGCTTCCTCAAAGCTCCAGCCATCCAGAATGGCGGTCAGCAATCCAAAATGAATCATTTTGTATCCTCCTCTATCTTTTATCTGTTGGCCGGGATGTCCACGGCTCTGCCGGTCTCGCTCGACTCCATGGAGGCGAAGACCGCGCGCATGGCCGAGAGGACGCTCTCGCCGGAGATCGGGGATTCCTCGCCTTTCATCAGGCAGTCCACCCACAGGTCGATGATCCCGGACTTGGTCTGGTTGTCGTTGGTCTGGATCTGCTCCACGTCGAAGTACTTCACGTCTTCGCCCTTCTTCTTCAGCACGATGGAGTGATTCGGGTCGTCATAGATCCGCATCTCGCCCTCGGTGCCGTAGATCACCGTGGAGTTATCCTCGGCCGCGTAGTAGGTCCAGCTCGCTGTCATGGTGCCGATCACGCCGCTTGCCATCTCGTAGATGCAGATCGCGTTGTCGTCCACCCCGATCAGCTTCCCGTCCGCCCCGCGCTTGTCCAGCGTGGTCAGCTTCGCCGTGGTGCGCACCACGTTCTCGCCCAGCAGGAACTGGATCAGGTCGGTCTTGTGGATGCCGAGGTCGGCCATCGCGCCCATCGCGGCCTTCGTCTTGTCGAAGAACCAGGTGTTCTTCCCCGGGGTGATGCTCCAGGTCTCCGGGCCGCCGTGACCGAAGGCGGTGCGGAAGGTGATGACCCTGCCGATCTCGCCGTCCGCAATCATCTTCTTCGCCAGCTCATGGGCCTTCGTCAGGCGCTGGTTCTGGCCGATCATCAGGAGCTTCCCCTGCTCCTTCGCGACCTTCACCATCTCCTCGCAGTCGGCCAGGGAGATCGCCATGGGCTTCTCGCACAGCACGTGCTTGCCGGCCTTCAGCGCCTTGATGGTCAGCTCTGCATGGGCGTTGTTGGCGGCGCAGACACTGACGGCGTCGATCCCGGGATCCGCCAGCAGCTCCTCGGCGCTGTCATAGGCCTTGCCGCCGTATTTTGAAGCCATGTCTTCGGCGCGGGACTTGGTGGGATTGAAGAAGCCCACCAGCTCGCAGTTGGGGTTATACGCATACTCGGGAATGTGACGCACCTGGGCAATTTTGCCGCAGCCTAAAATACCGATTTTCAACATGATGGTTCCTCCCGATCAAACAATGAGAAGTCTTCGGCTGTTGGTGTTCTGACCGAACTCACGGAAATAAATGACCGCAGGCTTGTCCGGATCTTCCAGAGCTTCCATGAAGGGGGGCATATAGGAATGGGTGCAGCAGAAGCCGTAGGTCAGATCATGAAAGCCCTGGCTGAGACCGCCCGGCTTTTTCACGATCAGGGTTGCGGGCTCCATGGGGTGCCAGTGGTTTGTGCAGTCCCGGCGCATGTCGGCGTAGCTGTAGTCCTCACCGTTGACGCGCCACATGATTTCATTTTCTCCGAAAGTCTCACCGTCTACGATCAGGTGGCCCGGGCGGATCTGACTGAGATAGACGCCGCGGTAGTAAGGCAGACGGATCTTGAGCTGGAAGCCGGTGATCTCGCCGTTCTCCTCGATGTTGCGGAAGCCGACCGACTGAATAACCTGTTTTTCCATTGTTCTCCGCCTCCTTAATAACCCAGAATGTTCTTCATCATGATGTGGTGCCGTCTCAGAGTCTGGCCGACCTCGTAGCCCTGGTCGT
>JAILFJ010000179.1 GCA_024697625.1 Oscillospiraceae bacterium | reverse complement strand
CTCTGCGTGAAACATATCATACCTAAACACCCGGCTCTTGTGCTGCTGCTCGTCTATCTGTTTGAGATCGTCCTGTATGTTTTCAGCATCCGGATCTCAATGCTTCATGCGGAAAAACAGGCTGTGTCGGCGGTTGCCTTTATACTGGTTACACCTCTGCTGTTCTATGACCGTCCCGTCAGATTAAGTGCCCTGATCATTGCGGATGTCGCAGTGTTCTGCGTGATGGTTCACTGCCTGAAAGAGCCGGAAGTAGCGGAAACCGACATCTGGAATATGGTGACATTCGGTATCGTAGCCATCGTCACGACGATATTCATCATGAGCATCAAAATCAGGGCCCTTTCGCAGTCCAGGCAGATTGAATATCTAAGTCAGGCGGATTTGCTGACAGGCTTAAAAAACCGGAATCATTACGAAAACCGGCTGCAGGATTACCCGGAAATGTGCACATCCAATCTGATCTGTGTTTACGGGGATGCGAATGGCCTTCATGAGTTGAATAACAGAGAGGGACATCAGGCCGGTGACAGGATGCTGCGCGAGGTGGCCGCAGCGCTGCAGCAGTATTTTGGTCCGGAAGACACCTATCGCATCGGCGGGGATGAGTTTGTGGCTTTCCGTATGGATGCTCAGCCCGAGACGGTGGCTGCCGAGCTCGACCGGATCAGGCAGGAGCTGGGCGGAAAAGGATATCATATATCTTTCGGTATGGCTGTTCACGAGAAAGAGCAGGGCGATTTTCATATGCAGGAAATCGTCAAGGAAGCAGAAGATGCCATGTTCTCTGCTAAACGGAATTTCTACCGCCAGCCGGAACACAACCGAAGAAACAGATAGAGGACACGGACATTATTTCCGTAAAAAGCGAGAGCTCAAAGCCCTTGATCTCGCGTTTTTCCGAAGAAACGATACTGCCCCCCGTCTGTTAAGAAACAGGCAATCAGATGCGCAAATGTCTTAGTATCGCGCATCTGTCTTATTTGTTTCAGACAGATTTTGCTTCAGCGGTAATCGCCTCAAAGTCTGCGCTGTAATTCAGATACCGTTCGAGATCTGTCGTATTTCGGGAGACCGAGCCGTCGATGGTCGTAACCGCACCGAGGCCGAAAGCCAGCACCGGTGTTCCCGCCGCGCTCTCCGTCCAGAAGCGGTCTTCACTGCCCTCCTTCGCCCAGCGCTGCGGGAGGTATTCGCGATACCCTGCCGCTTTCAGCAGCTCTGCAGCCTCACGGAGCTGGACGGAGCATTCTTCCTCGCTCATCCGGTCCGCACCCGCGCATTTCTGCAGCAGCACATGGCTCACCGGGCGACGCACAGTCTCCAGTACGGAGCGCCGGAAGCCGTACCTGGAGACCGTTTTCTTTCCGTACAGCAGGACAAAGCCCATCACCGGTCTCTGGGACGCGTGCAGAAATCCGGAAGAGATGTAGGGCAGCTGGTCCATATAGTTCAGACAGTCCAGATGGATGAAATCCTGCGGTTCCAGAGAGAAGAACTCCAGATCATAGCGGGTCACGTGATTGCGGTTAAAAAAGGGCTGATTCGCACCGTTGATATCCGCCGGAGAACAGCGCATCGTGATCGGCGCATCTTCCGCCACATCGTAGCGTTCCCGGATGAGCCGGCACAGCCGGTCGAAGTCTTCCCCGCCCATGATGGAGGCCGTTCCCCCGCCCAGGCGGATCGCTTCCACGCGGCAGTCGGAGAACTCTTTCCCGTTCGCCGCCAGTTCCTGAGCCAGGGCAAGCACATAGCGGCGTACCAGATCCGTCTTCCCGGTTTCGATGAGCGCTTTGCCGACAAAGGACGGCTTCCGCGTGCAGAACGGGATGTTCAGCTTCATGACGACTGACTGTTTCTCAGACATAGGTGTTCCTCCAATAACCCCGCCCTGTCCGGCTGTCGGATGCCCGGGCGCGGTCTCTGTTGATTTGATGACGGTCTGCTTGCTGTGCCTGCTTCCGGAACGGTCTTTCAAAGAACCCATCGGAAAACCGATGGGTTCTGCTCATTCTGATTGTGTACGCTCTGCTCCGATATTATAGCATCAGGCGGTCGCCTGCGCAAGGATCTCGGCAAACGCGTCGATGACACCCTGACGGGAGAAGCTCAGTGTCGCGGAGCTGACGGCGTCTACATCCGTGGTGCCCGCTTCCTTGATTGCGGCAGCCATGGCATCCTTCAGATCCTGGCTCATCAGGTCCTGATCGCCGGAGGACTTGATGCTGACATCCAGCAGTTCATCCTCAGAGAAGGTAGCCTCGACCGTCACCGTACTGTAGCCGGTGTTCTTGGAGGAGGTGTAGGTTCCGGCATAGTACTTTCCGCTGGTGGTGCGCTCTTCGCCCGCTGATGCAGGAGCTTCGATGCCCCTCTCCAGATCGGCAGCGAGGTATTCCGCCGCAAGATAGCCGGTGGTAAACGCACTGCCGCAGCTGTTGCCGGCGGTCGGAGTGTGATACTGCACGCCATAACGCTGGCCGCAGCTGTTGCCGACGGCATAGAGACCGGGGATCGGGCTCTTGTCGCCCTTCAGGACGCGGTATTCACCGTCCGTGCAGACTGCCGCGTGCTGGCAGAGACCGCCGGAGGGCTTGCCGCCGGTGACCCCGATTGCTGCGAAGAACGGGGCCTTTTCGATCTTGAAGTGCATCAGGCTCTTGTCTGCGCCCCAGTCGCTGTCATAGCCGGCATCGCACATCTCGTTCCAGTGCCTGACCTCATCCAGGAAGCCCTGCTTGGCGTCTCCCTCATAACCGATGATGTCGGCGAGCTCTTCCAGCGTCTCGGCGGCGTACAGAGTGGTGGGGTCGTTGCCGTAGCGGGCAAATGCCTGCACAGAGAACCCATCCGGTCCGGGGACATAGTTGGCCATATCCTTGCGGACCTTCTCCAGCATGTAGTCGTTGCTGCGATCCATGGCCTGGTGGTCATAGGCCTGATACTCGCAGTACTCGTCCCAGTTGGAGTCGGTGACGCAGGCCATTTTCAGACCTTCCGGCAGCATGTCCAGATAGCCGACGGAACCGTGGCGGGTGATGGTCTCATTGAAGAAGCGTTTGCCGTCGTTGCCGAAGATCGGCCACACACCGCCGAAGGGGAAGCTCGGTCTGGAGTTGATGCCCGCTGCCTGGCCGGCACGGGGACCGGCCTCCATCGTGGCGCCTGCCCAGAGCATCATACGGATGCCGGAACCGTCACGGCCCATGGAGCCGACGTTGTTGACATCGGTGCGGTCCAGGCCATAGGACCAGGCCAGGTTGCGGAGCTGATCGCAGAGGTCGAGGCGCATGTCCGGGTTGCCGCCGAAGTCGCCGGCAGCCACAACAACCGCCTTGGCGTTCACCTGGAAGTATTTGCCGTCCACATCGGTGAAGATGGCGCCGGTGACCTGTCCGTTCTCATGCACAAGGGTGAGTCCCTGTGCGCCGTAGATGTATTCCGCGCCGAGCTCCTGCGCCTTCTGCTGCAGCAGACGGACCGTATACGGCCACATGTTGTTGTTGGTGTTGCTCTCGGTGCCGGTGTCGCGCCACTGGGTCATACCGACGAAGTACCTGCTTCCGCTGCACACACCGTCAAACTCCTTGTTGCCCTTGTAGTTGCAGGCATGGGCATACTTTGCCACATACTCTTCGGGCAGGTAAGCCAGCATCCAGTCCAGAGCTTCACCGGAGCGCCTGGCATAGTCCATGACGATCTTCTGGTTGGCATGGCCGAGGGCCTTGTTCATATACTCGGTGAAGATGTCGTTCGGGTCGTACTTCTCCGCGCCCTTGTCCAGGAAGAATCTGGAGTTGTAGGTGGTGAGGTCGCAGGCGTAGTTGTCATACTCCTCCCAGGTCTGCACTTCGCAGCAGATGACCTTCAGGCCCTGATCGGCGCAGTGCAGCGTGGCAGAGGTGCCCGCCTGGCCGGAGCCGATGACGAGGACGTCCGCTTCTTTGGTGTAGGAGACCTTTCCGGAGAGGTCCGGCTCATCGCCGAGCCATGCCGGCTTGTTGTTCATAAACTTGTCTTCGGTGATACCGAGCGCACCGACAGAGCCGACCATCAGGGACGGACCGATGTCGCCGTTGCCCTTCTGGACGATGTACTCTTCGGGGTTCTCAGGTGCCTTGGCATCCGGATTGGAACGGCGGTTCGCCTGCGAATAACTGGTGGCGAAGATATCGTCCCAGGTGATGTTGGGGTTTGGGCTGACTTCCGCCGGGCCCGGTCCGCCGGGGCCCTCCGCCTTCGCTTCGATCTTTCCGCCGAACAGGCTGCCGGCTGCCAGACCGAGAGCGCCTGCCGCGGTGCCCTTCAGGAAGTCACGACGGGAAATGAATTTTGCCATGGGGATTCCTCCTTTGAATTCATTCATAATCTGGGGTTCTGGATTTATTTTACCACTGTTTATTCTTGCAAATGAATACCAGATCTTTTATAATAGCATTTAATAACTTTTAATGCTATTAAATCATCCGACCGTCATCTCCGGTCTCTGTTCAGCTCTCAGGAGGACGATTCATGTACAACCCACAGTTGAAAACCTTTTTAACTGTCTGTGACTGCGGCAGCTTCACCAAGGCAGCGAACTTCCTCTTTCTGACCCCCAGCGCCGTGCTGCATCAGATCCGCACGCTGGAGAAGGATCTGGGTACGGAGCTCTTTCTCCGCACCAGCAAAGGCGTTTCTCTCACACCCTCCGGCCTGTTTCTGGAACAGCGTGCCCGGCCGTTCATTCAGATGGGCGATGAAATCCGGCGGGGTCTGCGGGAGATCGGCACGGGTGGAAATAGCATCTGTATCGGCACCTCCATCCTGGAAAAGTGCCGCCTTCTTTACGATCTCTGGGTTCTTTTCTCTGCCGAGGAGCCGGGCTGTCAGATCCGGATGTCCAATATCGACGTCGAGCACAATATTCCGGAGAACACCGATCTGATTGAGAGCTTCAACAGTGAGGCGTTCTGGATGCGGGAATGGAGTTTTCTGGAGATCTGTCAGGTTCCCTTTGGTTTTGCGGTTGTCCGGGACCATCCGCTTGCAAGCAGGCCTCTTCTAACCCTGGATGATCTCCGCGGGAAGACGGTCCACACCATCAACAACGGCTCCTGTGAGACGATCGCCTCCCTTCTCCGTCTGCTGCGCGAGAACGGTGTCAATGTCGTCTATAACTACGGTTCGGGCATGAACATGTTCTGGGAGTCGGCTTTTACAAGGGATGTGCAGCTTGTCCCCATGTGCTTCCATGATATTCTCATCAGTATGGCCGTGGTCCCTTTCGAGCAGAATTATTCCCTCCCCTACGGGATCTTCTATCGCGCAAATCCGAGTCCCCCGGTCCGGAAGTTTCTCGACTTCATCGAGCTGACATACGGTGAAGGCAACTCCAGCGGCATTGTGCCGGTCCTCAGCTGATCTCACCGGGTATTCCCATGGATTTCAGCCTTTTTTGCTCAAGGCGCAGTGGATCGCCGCTGCTTTCATGACACAAAATTTGCGTCAAAAAAAGCAGAGCGCTTCCAGGGACTTTGTTTATTATCCCATCCATCGTGAGCCAGCCGGAAAAAGAAAAAGCCCCGCTCAGCGAGCGAGGCTGCGTCACAGCAGTGGTGATGGACGACGAGGCCCCCCTTGAGGTCCGGTTCTGAGCCGGGGCCAGCAGGGGCAGAGGATGAATGCAGAAGACGAGGCCAGACGGACGGCAGTGGCAGCTCTCGCCGCGAAGATCGAACGCGACTGCGGCAGAAGGGCCGTCCCGGGGCTGACAGCGCCGGCAGAAACACACATGATGATTTCTGTCGGCGCCTCATACTGCCCGGAGCAGAAAGGGAAGCAAATCCCTGTGTCAGAACTCCAGCTCCTTTTTGTCAAAGAGCTTGACCGTGACAAGCAGCACGAGCCCTAGATAAACCAGCAGTCCGAGGGCGAGCTTTCCGATTCCCATACCGACAGAGCCGAAGAGGAAGTCACTTAAGGCGTTATCGGCAAGTCCGGCATAATGGAGCCTCTCGACATGAAGTGCTTTGACCTGCGGGTTCAGAGAAAAGAGCAATGCAGAGAAGGGCACCGCAATATAGAGCAGCAGCAGAGAGATGGTAGTCACTGGGATATTGTTTGTGATATACAGGATCATGGAAGAGAGCGCAATGTAACCCACAGTCTTATAGATCGTGATAAAAATGGTCATGTAAAACGCTCTGCTGAGTCTGGGCGTAAACCTGCATCCGACGAACATCAGCCCCAGTCTGAGGACCAGCGTGATAATCCCGTACATGAGCACGGTCAAGATTACGGTATCAAGGAGCTTTGCCAGAACCAGCTTACTCCGGGTCAGTCCTCTCCCGATTACGCAGGCATAGGTCATGGACCGAAAGTCATCTGAATAGACGCCGAACAGGATCACAAGGCCGATCACCAGTTCCGGCATCATCATCCGGGACATCAGGTTCTTCACCGGTACAACCTGATCCTCACCATATCTGAGATAGGAGCCGATCACATGAAAGCACAGAAACAGCAGGGCGATGCAGAACAGCACGATCACGGAAGGTTTTTTCAGGATTCTGCGGATATCCGCCCGGATCAGTCTTCTCATAACTCCAGCTCCTTTCTGTTGAAGATCAGGGCGCTGACAGCCAGGATCAGAACATACCACAGCAGCACGAAGATCAGGTGATGCACCCAGATATTGCCGGCATCGAACTGTCTCTGAGCCTGGTCCGCCTGTCCCATGAAGGTGACGTCATAAAACGGCAGGTGCGTGTGAGACTGGAGCCAGTCCAGAATCATTTTGGAAAACGCAATTGAAATCAACCCTGCGACAAGTCCGACGGAGGCATTCCACGTCAGATACACAAGATTGCCGCAAATGCGCAGTAGCCCTGAATCTTAAGCCACGCCGCCGCGTAGGCGGAGTAAATACGCATCGCCTGTATTTTCGTCAGCACGACCGAGAACCGGCTGAACGTAATCATATCCGTCAGCAGAAAAAACAGACAGAATGCAAGGGACAGGAGCAGCGTGTCGATGAACTTGGCAACAATGACCCTTGTCCGGGAAAGCCCTCTGCCGATGGCGGGGATCATGGTGCCGGATCTCAGTTCGTCACCGTAGACGCAGGTAAAAACCGGCAGCATGACAAAAAAGGGCAGTATATACGAGAGCTGGAGGTCCAGATTTGCATAGTAGCTGTCGTAATCCACCGGCTCTCCGAAAAGCCCGTAGAAAAACAAAGCCAAAAGGATCACAGGGCAAATATAGAATCCCGGTTTTGCCAGAATCCTCCGCAGATCCGCTCTGATCAGTCTTCTCACTCTTTGCCACCCCCGACAAGCATGAAGTAGTAATCTTCAAGAGTGGACCGTTCCTCGACCTCACGCACGATCTTTACGCCGCCCTCTGTCAGGAGCTTTCTTGCCTTCTCCAGATCATCCACGGTGATTTCAATTGCCGATTCCTTCTCTGCGAGGTCCGCTTTGGTGATCTCTTTTACGACAACGCCTTCGTTGAGAATGCCGAAGCGGTCAGCGGTATTCTCCAATTCTCCGAGAATATGGGACGAGACCACCACCGTCATGTTGAATTCCTCGCGGAAGCGCTGAATCATATGGCGTACATCCGCGATCCCCTGCGGGTCAAGACCGTTGGTCGGCTCGTCAAGAATCAGGATTTCGGGGTTTCCGAGAATGGCGCCTGCGATGCCGAGGCGCTGCCCCATGCCGAGTGAGAAGGTTTTAAACGGTTTTCTGACGTTCTGAAGGCCGACGATCTCCAGCACCCTGTCGATCTCCTTCTTCATCTGCCGCTGGGGAATCCCCTTGACCGTGGCATAGTATTTGAGGTTCTCTCTGGGGGAGAGATAGTTGAAGAATCTGCTTCCAACCAGAAAGCCTATCTTGCTCCGGTTCTTATACAGCTCCGCCCGGCTCTGGCTTCCCGCGATCGAAACCGTTCCGTCGGTGATCTCTGAAAGGCCCAGAATCATCTTGAAAATGGTGGTTTTGCCGGCGCCGTTTCTGCCGATCAGGCCGTAGATATCGCCGCGGTTGATCTGCATATTGACGCCCTTGAGCACCTCGTGCTTGCCGTAATGCTTTCTGATATCCTTCAGTTCTATGATCGCTTCACTCATATTCTTTCTCCTTTACCAGACTTTAACCCGTTTGCCTTCGGGGATAAACATGCCGTCGCCTTCCTGAACGTCATAGGTTGAGGTAAACTCATCAAATTGTGCAAGTGTGACGTTGATGCGCAGATAATCCAGGGGATGCTCATCATATTCGAACAGGAACTTTTCCTTATCATAAGAGATCTGCGAAGACCAGACACGCGCAAACTGGCGGAAGAATCTGTCGTAATCGAAATTTTCTCTCCGGGATGCAAGCTCGAGAACTGCCCTCATGCCCCCCATGTCCGCCGTAGCCTCGACCTGAACCTGGGAGCCGCTGTAGAGGCCGGATCCCTGGAACGGGGTCAGGCCGCTGTAGTACGAGGAAACCTTGATTGTTCTGTCGCCGAAAGCCGAGCGGTCCTTATCCGGCAGCCAGGTCTGTTTGATCCCGGTCTTGTCGTACTGCACACCGTTGGCATCAAAGCCGTGCGTGATCTCGTGCCCGACAACGGTCCCGATGCCGGCCAGCATCTCTTCATCGCTCATTTCCGGGCTGAAAACCGGATCTCCCAGAATTCCCGCGCAGATAAAGATGCCGTTCAAAGTCGGATAGTAGAAGGAATTGGTCTCAGTTGTGGAGAGCATGGGCGAGTAGGGATTCCAGCGGTCCAGGTCCACTTTCCCCGCAGAGATCGAAGCGTTCATTCGGACGTCGAATTTTTTCACTGTCAGCGCGGCCTCCAGAAGATTGCCGCCCTCCTCCGCGGGAACGATATTGAGGTCAGAATAGTCGCCCTTGTCCGGGAACACCACATGGATTTTGAGGGCATCCAGCTTTTCAAGACACAGGGCTTTCCCCTCTTCCGAGAGCCAGGGCTCATTTGCGAAGATATCCCGGTAGACGTCGATGAGATCGGCAGTCATCCCGTAGAGCCTGTCATAAACATCCGGACTGATATAGGCTTCCAGATAGGCTTCGTTCAGCGCAGCCACAAGAGCAGTGCTGCCAATCTGCTCATTAAACAGCCTGTCGTCGGCCTTCTGCTCCTCAGTACGGTCATCGGGCTCAAGTGTCACTCCTCGCGGTACCTCGATCTGCTCGAAGGTGAGGGCAGTGTCTTCGTCCAGGTATTTCCCCAGAGAGAGCACATATTTCACGATCAGCATGGATTTCATCTTCTCCAGATACCGGGCGCAGATATTATCCACAGCCTTCAGATACTTTGCGTCCGCGAGGAAGTGATTGCATGCGTCATAGCCCCAGCTGTCCAGGTACTCCGTCATGGGGAAATCTCCCTGGATATAGGCGATTTCTTCCCGGTTGAAGGTCATCTCCTCTTCTTTGGTGAGAGAATCGTCCACGAGACCGGCGAGCGTCTTCTCCACCTGCCAGGTATCGTCGAGGATTCCCTGGATCCGGTCCTCCGTATAGCCCATCTGCCCGAGAACACAGCTTACCTTCTGATCCACCATCACCATATTCTCGAGATCCGTCTCGCTCATGTTGTAATAGGCATCGGAAGAGCCATTCCGACGTGCCAGAGTAAAGTGGGGATTCCCGATCAACACAAAGTAAGAGGATGGATCCACCTGCGAGCGGCCGGAACCGGACACCTCAACAGGAGAGGCACCCAGCGGATTAGCATCGGAATCCGCGATCCAGGCATAAAACTCTTCCACCGACGAGATGCTCTCGATGGCGCGGATATACGGCTCCAGCGGCGTAACGCCGAGGGCATTTCGTTCCTCATGGTTCTCTGCCAGCGCTGCGAATTTTCGGACTTCCTCAATCCCCTTCCCGGTGACAGAGGCATCCGTCATCATCGCCCGCTTTCTGTCCGTCACCATACGGGCAATATTGACGATGGTTCGACCGTCGTGCTCACCGGATGCATAATAATCCTGGTTGGCCGCTGCGGCGAAGTCATCTTTCAGAGAAACCTCCGTATCCGCAGTGACATTCCCCTTGATGCTGGAGTCAATCCAGTGCGACGAATCTGTGCTCAGGCCTCCGCAGCCCGTGGTGACGAACACGATGCATGCAAGAAGCAGTGCCAGAAGCTTCTTTCTCATTCTCATCCTCCCTCTTGTTCTTCCTGATTCCGGCGGAGATCTGCGGCTCCGCAACAAGATCTGAGGCCTGCAGCAGATTGCTTCAATGCCCCTGCTCTCGCTGAAAAAACGGCGCCTCCGCAGAGGCATTACTGCTTATCTTCTTTCTTTTTGATGCTGCTGTAAATGATTGCCACAAAAGCAATCGGAAAACAGATAATCGTCAGGATCCCATACAAGGAGGTCAGGTTTTCCAGAAAGCTCGCATCTCCGAGCAGCGTACGGGACAGAATGAGAGCAAGTGCAATGGCTAAGCCGATGAGGATCCCCTTTGGCAGGGCTTTTTTCAAAATCGTATGATTCATGGTTTACCGTCCTTCAGATAGAATGATATATGTGCAACGCCTTATAAGGTGTCAAATGTTTTTCTGCCGGCTCGATCAGCTGGAATATGCCAGTCTATATGGTGTTCTGTCTGTGCCATTTCCGGTTCCACAGTTCTGTTATTTCAGGATAATACTTTTTGTCAACAAGTCGCAGCGCTATCACAGCACCTGCAACGGCAGCGGCCATTGTGATCCAGTCGCCGATCCCAATCGCTGACATAACTACGCCTGAAGCGCCCAGGTCTCCACGGCAGAATTCAAGAAAATCAAGGCTCATGTGTCCCAGCATAATGATCCATATATTGCCGGTGCGAAGATACACAGCACCCAGTATCATTCCAACCCCGACACAGTATACTGCCTGGAACAGCGTTGCAAAAAGATCTGCACCGGAAAACAGGTTTGCCAGATGGAACACTCCGAAAAAGATCGAGGAAAGCCAGAATATCTTTTTGATTTCGTTTTCGGATCTGATTGTCCGCATGTAGTTGGAAATGCCCAGTATGCGGAAGGCTGTCTCTTCGCCAAATCCCGGTGCCATGGCCTTCAGGAAAGCCAGCAATACGCTGCTTGTTCCAAAAGTAATCATGCTGACCGCACTGCCGGCATAATGAATGATCAGGAAGGGAAGCAGCATCAGAAGCCCCTTCGAAAAGTTCTTCAACGAAAAGGGCTTTTTATAATCAGGTCTGAACCAGAGCGTAAAGACCAGTATGGCTGCAAGTGCTCCCACCGCTGACCCAAAACCGGCGGCTTGCGTTCTGGTCATTCCATAGACTGTGACTTCCTTACCATAACCGGGGATAAAGGGACTCACGGCAGTATCTATATTGCTGCCCAAAGTAATACAGATCTGCGCAAGCACAAACAGAAGAAAATATCCCAGGATAGGACGGTCAAGCAATTTGTGCGGCTTTTTATTCATATCTTTCGCGCCTCTCTTAATCTGGTTTTATCATGAACAAACAAAAAACAGGGATTCCGTCTTCCGCGACTTTCCCTGCTTTCATTGTTCGGTGCAACGACTCTCGCACATGATATAACAAGGCAAGTTTATTTTATCATGCCTTGTCCATCAGATGCCCATCAAATGCAGCCTGTTATACCGCTGTATTCTGTTTTTTGGCGTGATTGTGTCACAGATGGGAGGCGCTTCGGAAGACCTGCTCTTTTGACAGCAGGGCCTCCGTGTTGAAAATCGCCCAGGTGTATTCCGACATATATTCCCCGCGGTACGCGTTGACAGCCTCCGGATCGTTATTCAGGAAACGGTACAGATCGCAGTCCAGCAGCTCCGGCTGTATGCGCAGAAAACCGCTCTTGATTTCCAATATTCCTTCAATGCCGGCTTCTCGGAGCGTTTCTCTCAGAGAGCGGATGATCACGTCCAGATATTTCTGTCTGGAGCGGTCATACAGCCCCTCTTCCCACAGCGCGGCGAAGATGTCCTGCCGGGTCACGCCTTTCCCGCTCCGGTCAATCAGATACGCCAGCAGTTCCTTGCTTTTGGCGCGGCGAAAAGCGAGGGTCTCTCCGTCCACAAAGATCTCAAAATTTCCAAAAGTCTGCACAACAATATGGCCGGCGGGGCGCTCCCGCTGATTCGAGCAGGCGTATTCCACTTCTTCCCGCAGTTCTTCCAGGCTGACCGGCTTGAGCAGATAGCCGCTGGTGCGCAGTTTGATGGCCTGTACGGCATACTGGGGGAAAGCCGTCAGGAAAATGATTGCCGCGTCCGGTTTTTTTCGCTTCAGCCTTTCCGCCAGCATCAGGCCATTGATTTCCGGCATGTCGATGTCAAGCAGCGCCAGATCCACTGGATGGCTTTCCAACCACTCCAGCGCCTCTCTGGGGCGGGTAAAGCCTGTGACTTCTGTGATCCGCTCCAGTCTTTTACACATCTCCACAGTGTCTTCCATGATCGGCAGCGCATCATCCACACACAGAACTCTCATCACATGGCACCTTCTCTCATTGCTTGATTTTGTCAGCCGCTGTATACGGAACGAAAAGTGTTGCCACCGTACCCGTTCCCGGTTGGCTCTCGATCTGCAGTGTGCCGCCACACTGCTTTTCCAGTCGTTCCCGGACGTTTCGGATGCCGATGTGCTTTTCACCTGAGGCTTCAATGGCGGCTGGATCAAAGCCCAGGCCGTTGTCCTGAATGGTAATGGTATGTCCCTCTTCGCTCTCCCGGGCTTGAATGCAGATCTGCCCGACCTCTCTGGCTCTCACACCGTGCCGGATGGCGTTTTCCACCAGCGGCTGTACTGACAGGGTCGGCAGAAGGAAGTCCTCACCCTCGATATCATAACAGATATGGATATAGGGGAACATCAGCATCTCTATTTCGGTGTAGATCCTGACATGCTCCAGCTCCTGGCTGAACGGGATCAGGCCCACATGATCCAGCATGTCCAGATTCTGCCGCAGAAAGCGGCTGAATTTATCAATGGTCTGCGCGGCTGTCTCCGGTGAGCGCAGGCAGAGGCTGCGGATGGTGGCGAGGGTGTTGTACAGAAAATGGGGCTGGATCTGAGTCATCATGATCTGAATGCGCTGCTCCGCGGCCAGAGCCCGCTCATGTGCCCGGACGAACTGAAAATGAAGCCAGATGTAATACAGCACACTGCTGATCACGATGGAGATTGTTAAAAAACTGACCGGCTGCGGTGTATCTGCCACAGAAGCGTCCATCAGCAGTGCAAGGAAAGTCGTGAACACCGCGAAGGCCGGAATCCATGCTTCCTTACGTTTCGACGCGAGATAGTCCCGGAATGTGAAATATAAAAGCAGGGCCAGCAGGATCAGGCTTACAAGCAGGCAGCTGTTTTTGACCACCGGCCATCCTCCCTGAAACATGTTGTCCGAATCGATCGTAAAGCAAATGTCTGTAAAGAGAGCCGTCATGTGGATCGCAGCGTTGACCCCGATCAGCACCCAGCAAAGACCATAGTTTTTCTCAGAGCTGACGATATACAGGAACAGCAAAAGAATGACGGGACGGATCGAATAGCCATAAATGTCGACCATTCTTCGGAGCATGACCATCGGCCGGCCGATGGTCAGCAGATGATCCAGTTCGTTCTGAGCGATCAGGCTGAACACAAGTGCGCAAATCATCAGCATGATCCGTTTCTGACGCTTTTGAATATAGGGATCGATTCCAACGGCTATAACCAGGCCGGTAAGCAGAAGCATCATAGGAAGAATGGCGAGAATCTCCATATAATGCGCCCGGATAAACTGATACAGAGCTTCATGCATATTCGGTCACCCGTCATCCTTTGTTCTTGGCAAAATCATTCTATTCGATATACTGTAAGGAACTTCCTTTGAAGGTATTCTATCCGGGAAGCCTTCAGAAAATAATCCTCAATCTCAAAAGCTGTCCTTCACAATCTGCCGGAACCTGATACGGCAGATTGTGAATTACCCAGTACGGCCTCTCCAGCAGCGCATCAATGTCCATTTTTTCTCCCATACAGCTCCAGATCCTGGCTCAAATTTTCCGGTATCCCTCTCGGCCCTCTCACAGCATATATCTCATAATCACTCTTTAATCGCTCAAAGGGGAACAGTTCAGGCGGATATCGTTTCAGAAGCTTGATCTTCATCAAAGCGCTGATATTCACATTGGGATTCTTTTTGCTGTATGGGATATCTGTCTCGATCACTTTGCACTTGTAAAGAACAGCGGAAACGGGAGCCCCGACGTACATAAATACAGTGTCCCCTGCTTTGATGCTCTGTCCCTGCTTCCAATAGATTGTATCCGAGTCATCAAAAGCGTGAACTATATCAAAATAATGCGGATTGGAGGGAATGATCCATTCTTTTGATGGACGAAGTTCATGTTTCGTCTTCTGAGACGCTGTCACCAGATAACTGCGATCAATCAGATCATTGATCTCCTTGACAGGGACGGTCCCATCCAGCAGAATGGATATCCAGTTGCCTTTACTGAGGTGGTAACCGGGGAAAAAGCCGTCCTGCTGAAGAAAGAGGTCACAGAGCAAGGTATCTCCCAGTTTAACGTCAAGAATATCGAC
>JAILFJ010000178.1 GCA_024697625.1 Oscillospiraceae bacterium | reverse complement strand
CGGATGCTTCCGCACTGCAGCACATGAATCTTCATGGAATCATCCTTTTTATGAAAGAGTTAAATTCCCCAGATATCCGATGATGTTGTCGCTGATCTCGCCGGTCAGCGCACCGTTGTAGTTACAGATAAAGGTCCCGGCTATAAGGATCATCATCGCTTCGGCCTCATGCTTGCCGACCTCCGGACCGTAGATAGCGATCAGGCACTGCTCCATCGTTTCGCGCCATTCGCGAAACTCGCCCTTGACCAGATCGGCGACCACGCTGCTGTAGTGCGCAAGCACATAGGTCTGCGTCGTGGCGTTGGGACGTTTCTCCTCGGGATCACCCTTGGCCACATAGGCCATGAAAGTGTTCATGTAGGCGAAGTTGCTCTCATAGTCCGCGCGTGGGTGCGAGGCAAACCAAGCCTTGCACTTTTCGGTCATATAGTCTTTGGTATAGCGCAGATAGCTGACCACAAGATCGTCCCGGCTTTCAAAATAATGCAGGAGCTTTGGATGAGACATCCCGGCTTCTTCCGCAATATCCCGCAGAGTGATCTTCGTCATGGGTTTCTTTTCAATGCAGCGCTCAAAGGCCATCAGGATATCTTTGCGAACGGCCTCTTTATCGACGATCAAAGGCATAGGAATCCCTCGCTTTCGGGAAAAGTATAACGAAATATCCGCGCAAAAGCAAGAGACCACCGATCAGCATTTTCAGCCCCATGGATGTGACCAGTACAGCGCCGAGCTTGCGCAGATGTTTTGTCCAGCCGTGCGGCAGCAGAGCGCCGAGAGAGGCGAACAGCAGCATCAGCGGCACGGTGCCCAGCGAGAAGGCCAGCATCAGTAGAGCACCGTTTCCTGCGCTGCCGCTGGACATGGCACAGAGCCAGGCGGCGTACAGCGCGCCGCAGGGCATAAACCCCGTCAGCAGGCCGACCAGCAGCGGCGTTTGACGCCGTAGCTTGTCGGGCAGACGGCAAGCCGATCCCTGATCACTGGGGAGGGACGGAAGCGCGGGCAGCAGTCCCCACATGTTGAGGCCGAGGAAGGCAACAACAAGCCCCAGCATGGTGAAGAGCATGGACTTCGTGCTGAGCGTATACGTCAGCACCGTGCCCAAAGCGCCGAACACAGCGCCCAGTACTGTGTAGGAGATCAGACGCCCGCCGTTATAGCCGAGCGCAGCAGCGAGCTGAGCTTTTCGTCCCTCACGACCCGCACAGGCTGAGAGCAAAATGCCGCCGCACATGCCGAGACAGTGCGGACTGGTCGAGAGGCCTACAAGGAACAGTGCTCCGAAGCTCGCATCGCCAATCTCGAGTGAGGCCCCGCCCCAGCGGAGCAGCAGCCACACAAGCAGACCTGTTATGATAACACAGCCCAAGTCCAGCAGACGCTCGGTGCGGCTGCGTTCGCCGGTATCGTAACCCCAGGCTTTGATGCGCTTCTCCAGGTCTTCCGGAGTGATCAGCGAAGGGTCATAGCTGACCGCTGCCAGCGCCTTGCGGTAGCTGACATTTGCTTTGACGACGCCCTTTGTCCGCAGCAGCATGCCTAAGACCTCGTCGGTGCAGCTCCGGCAGATCATACCGCGGATCCGGATCTCACAGCGTTCCGTTTCCATCGCTTGCCTCCGCCTTGTTCAGCCGCAGCGAGTGCAGCAGGATTCCGTTGGATGAGAGCGTCATGGCCGCCGCGGCGATGGAGGGATTCACGATTCCGCAGGCCGCGACGGGAATGCAGATCAGGTTGTAGAACAGCGCCCAGACAAGGTTCTGACGCACCGTCCGTCTGGCGGTGCGAGCCAGCCGCAGTGCCTGCGGCACCCGCCCGATGCGTCCTCCCGGCAGCACCGCATCGGCGCACTCGATGGCGACATCGGTTCCCGTCCCCATGGCGATCGCGAGATCAGCCTCCGCCATGGCCGGGGCATCGTTGATTCCGTCGCCCACCATGGCAACACAGCGGCCTTCGCTTTTCAATCGCGTGATCCGCGCTGCCTTCTCTTCAGGTCTGACCTCAGACAGAACGTGCTGGATCCCGCACTCTCCTGCGATACGCCTTGCCGTTTCTTCCCTGTCGCCGGAGATCATCCAGACTTCCAGACCGAGAGCACGGCAGGTATCCACGGCACTTTTCGCATCCTCACGGAGAGGATCGCGGATCCCCGGCTCCACGCGGCCCTCAGTCAGCGTGCCGGTTTTGTCAAACACGACCGTGTCGACACGCCATGCCTTTTCGATGGCCGAAGCGCCTTTGAAGAGGATACCCAGCTCCGCCGCGCGACCGGAAGCTGTCATCAGTGCCGCAGGCGTGGCAAGTCCCAGTGCACAGGGGCAGGCGATCACCAGCACGCCGCAGACGGTTGAGACCGCCTTCCCCCAGTCACCGGGAGTCAGAAGGAAGAACCAGAGCGCGAAAATCAGCGCTGCCAGCGCGATCACAGACGGAACAAAGATCGAAGCGATCCTGTCCGCGAAACGCTTTACAGGGGCCTTTTCACTCTGCGCACGGCGCACGAAGGCCGCCATCTGCTGCAGGGTCGAATCCTCGCCGACAGACGTCGCCGTATAGGTCACTCTGCCCTCGCGGTTGAGCGTGCCGCCGGTGATGCTGTCGCCTGGCCCCTTTTCCACAGGGACGCTCTCGCCGGTCAGCAGGGATTCATCTACAAGGCAGCTTCCCTCAAGAATCCTTCCGTCAGCGGGAATGCGCTCACCGGGACGGAGCAGGATCGTATCGCCAGTGACGATCTCCGATGCGTCCAGCTCTGCCTCGATCCCATCCCGCAGCACGATCGCGGTCTTGGGCTGCAGACGCAGGAGGCTGCGCACCGCCTCGCCGCTCTGGTAGATCGCCACGGATTCCAGATAACGCCCGAAAAGCAGCAGTGAGATCAGCACCCCGTTGCAGAGATAATAGAGCTTGATGTTCTCCGTCACAGTAAAAGCAACGACCGTGCTGTAGGTATAAATTGCCGTTGTAGACAGCGTTACGAGCAGATCCATGCCCAGGCTGCGGTTTCTCAGCCCCCGGATCGCGTTGCGGATATAGTACAGGCCCGGGCCAAACTGCAGCGCCGTCGCCAGCACGAACTGAAAGCGCGGAGGCAGATCCCAGAGCAGCGGCATGCTCAGCGCGGTCGAGATGATCAGCAGCCGGAGCAGGCGGAAGCGCTGTTTGAGTTCCTCCGCCTCATCTCCGTATACCTCGCAGCCGCAGCCGAGAATGACGCTTTCCTTATCCAAGCTTCGCTTCCTTCTTCAAACGGGCCCAGTGCCTGAAGCCGATCACGGCGCAGGGCACACAGCAGGGAACCATGTGGAACAGCAGTACCCAGCTCAGCCAGTCGACGCCCTGATAGAAACTGCCCTGGTACTCCACGCCCTTCATCAGCGCAAAGTAGGAAAAGTTCCATACACCCCACAGCCCCGTGGCTGAGCCGAAGAGGTGCAGGCCCAGGAAGGATGCCGGTGTGAAGATGCCGCCGATCGCGCCGACCAGCGTCGCAGACATGCGGCGGGATCTGGCGAGGAAGATCGTGACGACGGGGAAGATGTACACGGTGAGGTTCAGCGCCCAGAGGGAAAGTGGAATGGTATAGCCCCAGTTGAGCGCCTGGCGGATGTGGTCGCCGTCGTGGATCAGTACGGCAGCGACCATGACGATGCCGCAGACGAACATGGTATGCGCGGTCTTTTCGTCCAGCTTTTTGTCGAGCATGGCGGCGGTCTGTTTGTCAGACATAGGAGAGCCTCCTTTTAATAATTACCCGATGGTTAATATTAACCATTTGGTAATTATAAATTATCATGGAGTGTTCCATTTGTCAAGAACAGAATGCAGTTTTGATGCACCCCATCCAAGAGAGATTGATGGACGGCAGATAAAAGCAGAAATGTTGTAATCTTGTTATTGACAACTTAGTTGTAATATGATATATTACAACTATCGGCTGATAAACCTGTGCGGAGGTGAAAAATGCAGATCGGAAGCAAATTTACAATCGGAGTTCACATCATCACGGCCATCGCCTGCTTCAGGGATATGGATCGTGTGAACAGTGAATTCCTCGCGGGAAGCATCGGGGTGAACCCCGTCATCGTCCGCACAGTCATTTCACAGTTGCGGGAGGCCGGTATTGTGCAGACGCAGCGCGGCAGCAGCGGCGCTGAGCTCACAAAGCGGCTTGACGAGATCACGCTCTACGACATCTACAAAGCCGTTGGCAGTGTAGATGCGGAGGAGGGCCTTTTCCATTTCCACGAACAGCCGAATCCGGACTGTCCTGTGGGCAGAAACATCCACAAAGTGCTGGATCAGCGTCTCATGGATGCGCAGAGAGCCATGGAAGAGAAACTCCGATCCACAACGCTTGCCGATATCGTGGAAGACACGAGGCAGGCGCTCGACAATGAATCGAATGAAGAAACGGCACTGTTGCAGGCAGAATCCCGCATGTGATCCGGCAGGAGCACTGCCTGCAATGCGGAAACTGCGTCTCCGTGTGTCCGGTGAGTGCAGAGGAAAGAAGGTAACAGCATGAATGAGAACCTGTCACAGGATCAGCGGTTAGATTATCTCGTTGAGGAATTCAAAGCGGATTCCGTTGAGTATAAAGACTTGCAGATACCGACTGACCGGCAGGGAAAGCAGCGCATCCTCCGGTCACTGATGAATATTCGCATGCCGAAAAAGATATCCGAAGATGTTCTGCTTGTTCAGAATGAGTATCTGAGAAGCCGCGCCGAAGAAAAAGGCATTGTGCAGCTTTCGGCCATCCCTGAGATCCGGGATGGTTTATCCATCTGGCAGGGCGATATTACACGGCTGGCTGCAGATGCCATCGTAAACGCCGCAAACTCCCAGATGCTGGGCTGCTTTGTTCCCATGCATACCTGCATTGACAACTGCATTCATACCTTTGCCGGAATCCAGCTGAGAGCTGAATGTGCCAGGCAGATGGAGCAGCTGAAAAGCAGGTATGGAAGGGACTATGAGCAGCCGACCGCCGTACCGATGCTGACGGATGCCTACAATCTCCCGGCGGGAAAGGTCATTCACATCGTCGGGCCTGTTGTGCCTCCGGGGACTGACTTCGTGGCGCAGGGCAGACTGGATGCCTCTCTGGAAAACGATCTGGCAGCCTGCTATCGGAATACGCTTGATCTGTGTCTGGAAAACGGGTTGAAGTCCGTCGCTTTCTGCTGCATCTCTACCGGCGTTTTTCATTTTCCCGGCAGGAGGGCTGCAGAGATCGCCGTGCAGACTGTGACGGGCTGGCTGTCCGAGCATCCGGGGGGAATGGAACGAGTGATTTTCAATGTGTTCAAAGATGAGGACAGAGTATACTATGAACAGCTTTTACAATAACAGACCAGACGGATATCAGGAAAACATCCGGAAGGGATTGTCCGCTGTCCGTTCCTTCCGTTCCGGCATTTCGGCCGGTACAGGAAGCAGGACGGAACAGATTGAACGGCTGAAGAAGGAAATCGAGAGCGCCGATGCCATCGTGATCGGAGCGGGGGCCGGACTGTCCACAGCGGCAGGGCTGACGTATTCCGGGGAGCGTTTTGAGAGATACTTCGGAGACTTTGCTGCCCGGTTTGGTATTCGGGATATGTATTCCGGCGGTTTCTATCCGTTCCCGGATGCGGAAACACGCTGGGCATGGTGGGCAAGACATATCTACTATAACCGCTATATCACTCCACAGAAGGATGTTTATGGAAAGCTGTTGGCACTGATGCACGGGAAGGACTA
>JAILFJ010000176.1 GCA_024697625.1 Oscillospiraceae bacterium | reverse complement strand
TTAAACTGGAAGCAGGACCTGCAAAGCAAGCCATCGGTAAGTAAAACGCACTAATATAAGGCGTGTTTGGCCCTTTTCATCCGGCCAGAATTGGCCCTTTCTCTCCGGCTCTGAGTGGCCCTTTCCGCCCGGCGCTAACAGTATCAAAGACGACCATAAGATAGACCCCTGCTGCGGCAGCGGCCATATCCTCTGCTATGTGGAGCTTTAAATGACGCTTTAAGTGGCGCTTTAATGATGATGGATTTTATGCCAACAAAATCTGTCGGACAGGGCGGCAGAGACAGAATGAATAAGGGGATATGCAGCGATGAATGAACTTGAGAAAACACGCAGTCATATACAGCGCATGGGTACTGTCATGTACCGGCTGTGCAGAATAGGCCTGATTGTTCTTGCCGTGCTGATGGTGGTACAGGCAGGGCTGTCCGTGGCGGTGCTGTTCAGTCCGGAAGCCGCAGGGTATATCGGACCGCATCTGGAGAACAACTTCCTCTTTAAGGCCCTGAAAGCAGCGGCCGGTCTCGAAGCCATGGAATCCAGATATCAGGCAGCGATCGGATGCGTTGTTCTCCTGATCTCGTATTTCACAGTGTTTGTGATACTGAAGATGTTTCTGACAATGTTTGAGCATCTGGCAGGAGGGGAGAGACCGTTTGATGTGGCTGTGGCCAGGAAGATACGGCGTCGGTCGTTCTATATGTTCCTTTTCCTTCTGTATAATCCTGTCCTGGCGGTCATTTCTTTCAGCCTTGTGCTGTTCTTCTCTTATCTGATGGAATACGGCGGCTATATTCAGCAGCGGGCGGATGAGACAAACCGCATCCAGGAAGAGATGATCATGTCCTTTGCAGAGATCACAGAAAACAAATCCGGGCAGACAGGACAGCATATCAAGCGTGTTTCAGAATACTCAAAGATTCTCGCTCAACAGCTGGGCCTGAGCCCGGAAGAGGTTGAAAAGGTCAGGATTGCTTCCACCATGCATGATGTCGGCAAGCTGCTCATCCCCTCAGAGATTCTGGAAAAGCCCGGAAAGCTGACGGATGAGGAATATGCCACGATCAAAACACATACCACGATGGGAGGCCAGCTCCTGAACAACGTGGAAGGGGAAGAGATGCAGCTGTCCAGAACAATTGCGCTTCAGCATCATGAGAGGTATGACGGTAAGGGATACCCCGATCATATACAGGGAGACGAAATCAGCCTGGAAGGAAGAATTGTTGCGGTTGCCGATGTCTACGATGCGCTGACAAGCCGCCGGAGCTATAAGAATGCCTGGAAAGAGGAGGACGCCTGCAACGAGATCCTGAAAGGACGGGGAACGCAGTTTGACCCGCAGGTTGTGGATGCCTTTGCCGCCGCACATGACCGGATACTGGAAGTACAGGAAATGTTCAGGGATGAATGACGGAGCCTTTTACCAGGTCTCCTGACCGGGTGACAGCATCTTCCAATGAAGACGGGACAGACGGTCACCGCCCGAACTGTGCGATAAAGTCGTCCTCGGACAGAATCGGGATCCCCAGCTCTCGGGCTTTCATGTTTTTGGAAGATGTCGACGCCACATCGTTGTTCACAAGGTAGCTGGTCTTCTTCGAGACGCTGCCCGTGACCTTGCCGCCGTTTGCCTCCACATAGGCCTTGAATTCGTCCCGGTTCTTAAAACTGTGGACATCCCCTGTGATGACAAAGGTGAGACCGGCGCAGCTGCCCTTGACCTCAGTCACCGGCTCGGCGGAAGGAATACTCATGATCTCCAGCAGATCATAGAATACGCTCCGGTTCTTTTCATCCGTATACCAGTTGCGGACGCAGGCCGAGCGCTCCGGCCCCAGGCCGTTCACCTCGGCAAAGTCTCTGACCTCTTCCAGCGCCTTCACAAACCCGGGCCAGCCGAAGGCATCCACTAACTTCTTTGCCGCATCCAGACCGATCTGCGGGATACTCAGCGCATTCAGGAAGTGTACCGCATCCGTACCGGTGCGGGACTTCTCGATCGCGGCCAGCAGATTGTCGCAGCTCTTCTGCCCGTAGCCCTCCAGCTCCCGGATCTCGTCCGCATGGCGGGAGAGCCGGTAGACGTCCGCAAAGCTGTGGATAAAGCCCAGCCCCACAAAATCCCGCATTCTCTCGATGGAGAGACCGTCGACATCCACTCCACTTTTGCTGACAAAGCGCTCGTATTTCTTCAGGTTTTTGGCTGGGCATTCGGGGTTGTCGCACTTCAGGGTCTGAGCTCCGCTCGGGCTGGTTGCAACACTGACGGGGCTCTCACAGGCGGGACAGCGCTCGGGGATGGTGTATCTGCCGATGACACTCGTCACACCGATGACCTTGGGGATGATCTTGTTGGACTTGATGACCTCGATCTCTGTTTTCCCGTTCTCCCCGATGCCCAGACGGTCCATCTCGCTGATATTGACCAGGGAAGCCCGGGATACCGTGGTTCCTTCCAGCTGCACCGGGTCAAAAATGGCGATCGGTGTGATGACCGTAGCCCCGCAGGACCATTCCACTTCCCGCAGGGTTGTCTTCGCCACTTCGTCCTGCCATTTGAAGGCCAGGCCCGCCCTTGTGGCGTGGTGGCCGGTGACGCTCCCGGTAGCGGCGTACTCGGTATCGTCGTAGCAGATGACCAGCCCGTCCACCGGGATCTGCATCTCCCCGCTCTCGACCCGGCGGGTCCATTCCGCCACGGTCTCAGGGAGCTTCTCTGCGTCGGTCAGCTCGCGGTCTACCGTCGTAAAGCCGAGCCGGTCAAGATATTCCATCCGCCCGCCCCAGGAGCCGATCTCCTCATCCGTGTGCACCAGCGTGAAGGCATTGAAGGTGACGTTGCGCTGCCGCACTTCCTCCAGGCGCTTTGCATCCAGGGCAAGTGTTCCGGATGCGAGGTTGCGCGGATTGGCGAAACGCTCTGCGGGATCCGAGATGGTCGCGTTCAGCTTCTCAAAATCCGGATAGGAGATTGTCGCCTCGCCGCGGACCACCAGATGTCCGTGGTCCCCGACCTCCTGGGGGAAGCCTTTGATCGCTTCCTTCATGAAGGTGATGTTGGTGCCGACGCTGCCGTTGCCGCGGGTGAGGATCTTCGTGAGCCGTCCGCCGTCATAGGTCAGGACCAGGGTCAGGCCGTCCAGCTTCCAGCTGAGCCAGACCGGGCGTTCCCCCGCCCACTCCTGCAGTTCTTCCACCTTCTTGGTCTTGGCCAGGGAGAGAGCCGGGAACTCATGGGCTTCCTTTTCCCCGGCGATGTTGTCTTCCGCAGCGGCGTTGACCTTCTGGGTCGGACTGTCCGGCAGGACGATCCCCGTTGCCTCTTCCAGGCGGGTCAGCTCGTCGAAGAGGGCGTCCCATTCAAAGTTGGACATGATCTCATCCCGGCCGCCGTAGTAGGCTTCGGAAGCCTCGTTCAGCCGCCGGATCATCTCCTGCATTCTCTGTCTTTCGGGTTCTGTCAGACCGTTCCCGGCCGGCGTTCTGTCCGCTTCCTTCTTCGGATCGTCGAGCATCTCAGGGACCCCTTTCAATAACAAGTTTTATGATCAGCAGTGCCACCACGCAGAACATGATCGGGCGGATGATTCTGGCTCCGTTTTTTATCGCAAGCGCAGCCCCCAGGTAGGAACCGGCCATGTTGAAAACCGTGACGGCGGCTGCAAGCTTCCACAGCACAGCACCCGAAGCCGCATAGGTAATCACGGATGTGACGGAAGCGATGGCGATGACAAATCTGGTGTTGCCGGTAGCCCGCACCAGATTCAGCTTCAGGCAGGCTGCATAAGCCAACATGAAAAACACGCCGACTCCCGGACCGTAAAAGCCCTGGTATCCGCCGAGCACGATTCCGATGACTGCAGACCACAGCACGATGGACAGCGATGGCTGTTCATCGGCGTGGTCTTCCTCGCCCAGCTTCCTGTTTGCGAAGATAAACACTGCAATGATCGGCACCGTGACCAGCATGAAGGTCTTCAGATACCGGTCAGGGACCATCAGATTCAGTCTTGCGCCAAAATAGGAACCGAGTATGGCAAACGGGAGTGTGGCGACTGCGGACCGCAGATGGATATTCCCGCTCTTCAGATATTTGTATGCTGCAAGACCGGTCCCGAGCCATGCGGAACACTGGTTTGTGCCAGTGATATAGTGGACGGGGATACCAACGGCAAGCATGGCCGGTATCGTGATGAGGCCGCCTCCTCCGGTGATGGAGTCAACGATCCCCGCAAAGAAGAAAGCCAGGCAGCACAGCAGGGTCTGCAGGCTGAGCAGGTCAACAGTCATGGATGATGAGCTCCATTCCTACATGCGGGATTCCGTCCTCAAGAAACTCCTCCGAGCATACCCGAAAACCCTCCCGCCCGTAATAACCGGTTACATAACACTGGGCTTCTATATAGATCCTCTCAGGGTGGAACGTCGACTGCACCTGCTCAATGCCGGCCTTCAGCAGTCTGCCGCCGAGCCCGGTGCCGTGCTTCAGGGTGAGAACCCTGCCCATCTGGACGCAGCCGTCCTCTTTCCAAAAAGCCCTGAGGTACGCTGTCACTCTGCCGTCCTCTTCTGAGAAGACATGAAGACTGTCGTAGTCCCTGCCGTCCAGATCCTGATAGGCACAGTTCTGCTCCACAACAAAGATTGCCGAGCGCGCTCTCAGTATTTCGTAGAGCTCCCGTGTGGTCAGGTCCCGGAAAAGCTTCGCCTTGATCTCCATATCGGTTCTTATCCCTGCCTGCGCCTGATCTTCTCGAAGGCCAGGCGGGGATAACTGTCCTCTTCCACATAGATGGTGCCGCAGTGGACGAAACCCAGCTTTCTGACGAGATTCTGCATGACAATGTTGTCGCCGTGCGTATCGATCCGCAGGTGGCCGCACTGCTCAAAAGCCCAGTTGATACAGAATGCTCCGATTCCCTTTTCGGACCCGTCTCCGGCGAGACGATGCACGACGCCGTAGGGGCTGTCGTCCAGCCACGCGCCGTCGGTGATGTTCCGATAGGTCGGTTCGATATCCTTTCCGTGGGTGAAGAAAAAGGTCCCGATGACGGTGTCATTTTCTCCCAGACAGACGTAGCTGCTGCCGTTCCGGATATCGCTGCGGATCAGATCCTCGGGCGGCCAGTGGGTGGGGCCCCACTGGTTGGGATTGCTGTGCTCCGCCATGTAGCTTCTGGCAAAGCTGTAGATCTCCATCATCCGGTCGAAGTCCTGCCCGGTAGAATGCCTGATTTTCATAAAGCGTTTCTCTCCTGTGCCGCTGCGTGTGATGCCCGGATTATATCACAGTTTCGGTGAAATAGGGAAAAAATTTCAAAAGAAGAGATCGTGTTCTGAATCATGGCTTTACAACGGATTCCTTCCCATATATACTGTGAACGGTTCTTACAGACCTGCCCGTGTCGATGCGCATCCGGTGAATGCGACGGGATGAGAAAACAGGAACCGATGACAGGGCGCTTTCCTGAGGCAGAGCGTGTGAAACGATGAGCACCGGCCCGCGGAACCGGTACCGATGCTCATGGGAAGAAACAGGAGGGATTCCATGCAGTACAGAAAAGATAAAAACGGAAATGACCTGAGCATCCTCGGATACGGGTGCATGCGCTTTACCAGAAAGGGAGGCGGAATCGACATTGAGAAAACCGAAAAAGAACTGCTGGCTGCATATCATGCCGGCGTCAATTACTTCGACACTGCCTATATCTATCCCGGCAGCGAGGCCGCGGTAGGAGAGATATTTGAGCGCAACCACATCCGGGAAAAGATCAACATAGCGACAAAGCTGCCCCAGTATCTGATCGGGAACCGTGCGGCACTGGACCGCTACTTCAACGAGGAACTGAGCCGCCTGCGCACCGATCATGTGGATTACTATCTGATGCATCATCTGACCGATGTGGCCATGTGGGAGAAGCTCAAAAAGGTCGGTATCCTGGACTGGATCCGGGAAAAGAAAAAAAGCGGGGCCATCCGCAACATCGGCTACTCCTATCACGGCAACACCGAGAACTTCCTGAAGATCCTGAACGACTATGACTGGGACTTCTGTCAGATCCAGTATAACTATCTGGACGAGGTGGCACAGGCGGGAAAGGCCGGGCTTCAGGCTGCCGCGGCAAAGGGGCTGGCTGTGATGATCATGGAGCCCCTGCGGGGCGGAAAGCTCGTGAACATGCTGCCCGAAGCGGCAAAGAAGGCCATGCGGGACAGCGGCAGGGGCTGGAGCCCTGCGGAGTGGGGCCTGCGCTGGCTGTACAACCAGCCGGAGGTCACGGTGGTGCTGTCGGGCATGAACTCGCTGGAGATGGTGGAGGCCAACTGCCGCACGGCCGGCGAAGCACAGGCGGGCTCCCTGACACGGGCGGACTTTGAAACCCTGGAAAAGGTCAAGCGTGCCATCCATGAGAAGGAGAGGGTGGGCTGCACCGGCTGCCGCTACTGTATGCCCTGCCCCAAAGGCGTGGACATCCCGGGGATCTTCCGCTGCTGGAACGCCATGTACACCGAATCCAAAAGCGGGGGACGGTCTCAGTTTATCCAGACCGTGGGGCTGACCCGCGAGCCTGCTTTCGCCTCCCAGTGCATCCGCTGCGGCAAGTGCGAACAGCACTGCCCGCAGTCGATCCCCATCCGCGAGAAGCTGCAGGAGGCCGACCGGGCACTGCGTCCCCTGCCGTACAGGATCGCCATACAGGCCGCCCGGGCCTTCATGTTCCGAAAGTGAGCGAACGATGAAAGAGGAATGCCTGATCTGCAAAGCGCCTCTGGTCTATCTGGAAACAGATGAAGAGATGGAGTGCGCAATCTGCCACAGAAAAGAGAACAGCAAGACACGGTGTATCAACGGGCACTATATCTGCAACGAGTGCCACATGGCCGGGCTGGATACGATCATGGGCCTGTGCATGAACGAAACCTCGAAGAACCCCGTGGAGATCATCGAGAAGATGATGGCGCTGCCGTTCTGCCACATGCACGGGCCGGAGCATCACGTGATGGTCGGAGCAGCCCTGCTGACGGCGTATCGGAACGCCAGCGGAGAGATCGAACTGGAAAAAGCCCTGAAGGAGATGATAGCGCGGGGGAAAAGCGTCCCCGGCGGAGCGTGCGGCTTCTGGGGGGCCTGCGGGGCCGGGATCAGCTCCGGGATGTTCATCTCGATCATTTCTTCCTCCACGCCGCTGGAAGTCAGGCCCTTCGCCCTGTCCCATCAGATGACGGCAAAATCGCTCTCGGCCATAGGTGAGATCGGCGGACCGCGCTGCTGTAAACGGGATTCATATCTGTCGATCCTGGCTGCGATCGACTTTGCTGCAGAGCATTTCGGCGTGCAGATGGAGAAGCAGGAGATCGTGTGTACCCATTCAGCCCGGAACAATCAGTGCATCGGCAGAAGATGCCCCTTCAGCCGGGTGAATCATCCGCCGCGCAGCGAGAGGGAAGCCGCGGAGAGCTGAACAGCCTGCCGTAGACCTATGGGCAGACGGCGAAGCCCTGCCCCCAGAGACAGCCGCCACAGGTGGGCGCAGAAGAACCCACGCAGTCGGACAGGTTGTTCTCCAGCTGTTCACAGCCGCCGCAGAACAGACAGGGCGCATATCGGAACTCGTGCACGCGCTGACGAAAGCTGCGGTATTCTTCGCTGTTCCAGATCTCGCTGAGACTCTGTCGGCAGACATTTCCGAAGGAATGGTGCAGGATGCGCCGCCTGTGGTCATTCAGATACGTATCTGCCGTGTGAAGCAGTCCCATGCAGGGTGAAACATCTCCGTCCCAGCGAATGAAGCAGTTTCCCTCTTCTATAAAGCGGCACCAGTTGACCCGACGGGTAACCGGCTTTCCCTTCCAGGAAAAGAGTTCTGCCTCCTGCAGGCTCTTCTCGTCCGGAAAGAGCAGATCCTTATAGCGCTGCGAAAACTTGAACATGGGAATTTCCGGGCCCAGGTCGATTCCTTCAAAGCGCCATACATAGCCGATTCTGTCTGTAACTGCCTTGATCGCAGCCACATCGCACATAGGCCAGAGCGCCTGCTCGATATCCTCTGGACGGTTGGGTATGATATGACTGAGGTTTAAATCGTCGGCTCCGAAATGCTCGGCAAACTCGCGGATGCGCCGGAGACTTGCAATGTTGTCACGCATGATGACCGCTGTCATGCCAAGGCGTACATTCGTTCCGCGGCGCAGAAGGTTGAAAGCCTCCAGATTGCTGAGAACCAGGCCAAAATCACTGCCCACCTGGATCTTGCCATAGTTTTCGTAAAGTTCGTCTATGGAGACCCAGATCCGCGAAACGCCGGCATCCAGCAGCTCCCGGGCTTTTTCTCTGTTCAGCAGGGTCCCGTTCGTAACCAGCTCGACCTTTTTTCCGCTTTCAGATGCCAAAGCCGCCATATCTGCGAGTGCGGGATGAACCAGCGGTTCTCCCATCCCACCGAAGAAGACCGTCTCGGCCCCGGACAGAGAAGGATCGTTCATCACACGGGTGAAAACTGCCGGGTCGAGATCGCCGAAGCGCTCGTCAACCCAGCTGTGACGAAAGCACATCTTGCATGCAAGATTACAGCGCGAGGAGGCCTCAACATACAGTTTCCGAATCTGTTCTTCCATTCCCTACTCTTTTCCGCAGGCAGGACAGTTCGGGTCCGGCTGCAGCTCGATCGTCTCAAAGTCCATTGTCAGCGCATCAAAGCTCAGGAGCTTTCCGGTAAGCAGTTCGCCTGCGCCGGTGAGGAATTTGATTGCCTCCATGGCCTGCAGACAGCCGATCACACCCGGGACTGCTCCGATCACCCCCAGCTTTTTCGCGTCCGGTGCCTTTTCCGGGTCGGGAGGCTGACGGAAGGCGCAGCGATAGCAGGGTCCTTTTCCGGGAACATAAGTCATGATCTGCCCAAAGAAGCGGATCACAGCTCCGTGGCAGAAGGCTTTCCCTCCCCGGACACAGGCGTCGTTGACGAGATATTTGGCGTCAAAGCTGTCAGTGCATTCCACAACGAAATCATACGGTGCGATCAGACGGTCGATATTGCTCTCATCGACAAAGACGGGATGACAGATGACCTGCACGTCCGGGTTCAGCGCCCGCAGACGCCCGGCGGCGGACTCCACCTTGGCAACGCCCAGGGTTTCCGTGCTGTGCAGGATCTGCCTCTGGAGATTCGACAGATCGACAGCGTCTTTGTCGACAAGGCCGACTGTGCCCACCCCGGCTGCCGCGAGATACAGAGCGACGGGAGAGCCGAGACCGCCTGTGCCGATGATGAGGACCTTTGACCTGAGCAGCTTCTCCTGTCCCGCCGGACCGATCTCCGGAATGACGAGCTGGCGGGAGTACCTCTTTTTCTGATCTTCGCTGAAAACCATGTTATCCGCCTCCCACCGGCGGGAAGAGCGAGACGATGTCGCCGTCCTTCACTGCTGCCTCCGGCCTGGAATGGAAGCCGTTAATCAGCAGAATATGTACTTCCTCCTCCGGGATCTCGAAGCGGCGGAGGATATCTCCTGCGGTAGAAACCTCGTCGGCGGAAACCTCGGTGATTTTGCCTCTGCCGCTGCGTAGTGTGGCAAAAAAGCGTACTTCAATCATAGTGAACACTCCCTGTTACGATAGAAGAAGGGAGAGGCGAGAAGCCTCTCCCTTCGATGTAATTATAGTTACTTGCCGACGCATTCGTCAAGACCCAGTCTCTTCAGGGTCTCATCCGTCGGGAAAGCATTGACCCAGCCGCGCGCTTCGTAGTACTGCGGCAGTGTCAGCGGGAGCTGGGAGACCATGCCCTTGGAGGGACCGTTGGAGATGGGCTCTTCCAGCAGACGCTTGGGCAGGCGGTCGTCCTCGGGCTTCATACCGGCGGCCTTATTGAACATGCGCTCGATGTTGAAGATACGCTCGCCGATCTCCAGCACCTGCTCGGGGGTGTAGTCTGTTCCGGTGGCCGCGTTGAGCAGCGCCGTATACTCGGGGGCGCCGAGCGCGAAGGAGGTGAACAGGCAGTTGCCCATGGAGTCGATGACGGCGGTCAGATCCTGGAAGGTCTTGGCCCAGACGGCCTTCTCATCGGTGACGGTGCGGTCGAGTTGGACCGGGATGCCGACGACTTCGGGAGCAATCGTATAGCCGCGGACATGGGCGGCGCCGCAGTTGGCGGTGGCGTAGTTGATGCCGATGCCCTGGATGGCGCGGGCGTCATAGGCCGGGATTTCCTGCTTTTTGACACTCATGGAGAACTCGGGATGACCGTAGTGCCCGCACAGACGGGCGGAGCCGGAGGACATGAGCCAGTCAAGCTCGGTCTGGGGATCGCCCATGCGCCTGGTCCACTCAATGAGAGCTTCCTTGCTACCCCACTCAAGAGGAACACCGGCGCAGTCCTCTTCCCTGATGCAGCCGTTCTGATAGAGCTCCATGGCCGCTGCGATGGTGCAGGGCACACCGATGGCATCCAGACCGTACTCGTTGCAGAGGCGGTTGGCTTCGTCGATGGTGTACAGATCGTCGTTGCCGCAGTCGCTTCCGTAAGCCCACAGAGGTTCATACTCGGGACCGCCGACGATCTTGTCGTCATGCTTGATAACGCGGCCGCAGGCGATCGGGCAGTGGTAGCAGGCGCCGGGCTTGACCAGATACTTTTCGGCCAGGGTCTCGCCGGAGAACTGGTCGGCAGTGGGACAGTAGCTTTCCTGCCAGTTCCTGGTGGGCAGGGCGCCGATGCCGTTGATGACGTTGACGAGAGACGCCGTGCCAAGAGCGCGGAGACCTTCCCCTGTGAGAGGATTGGCCTTCATGATCTCAAGGCATTTTCTGTTGGCTTCCTTCAGCGCTTCCACGTCGGCAATGACGTCAAGCTGCTTACGGGTGGCTTTTACGACAATGGCCTTGAGCTTCTTGCTGCCCATGACGGCGCCGGTGCCGGAACGGCCGGCGGCACGGTCCTTGTCGTTCATGACGCAGGAGAGCAGAACCTGCTTTTCACCGGCGGGGCCGATATTCAGCACGGAGCACTCAGGACCGTGCTTGGCCTTGAGAAGATCATCGAACTTCTCGCTCAGAACACCGACATACTCCCTGGCGTCCAGAATCTCGATCCTGTCGTCCTCGATGTAAAGGTAGCTCCAGTCGGAGGCGACACCCTCGACGATCAGAGCATCCCAGCCCGCAAACTTCAGCTTGGCGCCCCAGATTCCGCCGGAGTTGGCACAGGCGATCATGCCGGTCAGGGGCGATTTGGTCACGACCATGTAACGGCCGGAGGAGGGGGAGTTGGAGCCGGTCATGGGGCCGGTGATGAAGACAAGCTTATTCTCAGGGGACAGCGGATCGACGGTGGCAACACCCTCGTCATAGAGAATCTTGGTGCCGAGACCGCGCCCGCCGATGAACTTCTTGGCAAGCTCGAGATTCAGGGGCTCAGCCTTGATCTCGCCGGTGCTCAGATTGATTCTGGCGATTTTTTCATAATAAGCGTCGCTCATGGAAATACCTCCTGTATTTGATTGGATTGAAGCGGTTATAAACTGCCATTCTTCCACTGAATACATTATAGCGGACAGGGGCCGCAAAGGGGAAAAAGCCTTTGTATTTTCGCGTGAAATGATACCAAAGGGAGTGGAACTTGCCGGAAACAGAAGAAATGTTCGTGCGAAATAAAGCGAAATAAGACGAAATGGGATATAAGATGCTTTTGCCGACGGCTTGTTAACTACCTGTATAATCGGTATAATAGCAGCAGTAAATCACGACGGGAAGTGAAGAACATATGGCACAGAATAAAAGCCTGTCTACCCAGGAGGTTGCCCAGATCCTTCACGTGAGCAAATCCACGATCTATGAACTGATCCGACGCGGCGAAATCAATTCTTACAGGATTGGGCGAAAGGTGCGCTTCACGCAGGATGACGTGGATGCCTATATCGCACGCTCACGCCATGAGCGGAGCGTGCAGCCGGTCAGACGTGTCGAGCTGAGGAGCGAGCTTCTGCACCCAAAGCAGGAGGAAAACGGGAGAATCGTTGTCTCAGGTCAGGATGTGGTGCTGGATATCCTCGCAAGCTTCCTGCACCACCGGGATGTCCCGGCACAGCGCGTCTACCTGAACAGCTTCGAAGGCCTTCTCGCTCTCTATGAAGGACGCGTGGATGCAGCGGCCTGCCATCTGTATGATGCGGAGGAAAAGAGCTTCAACACGCCGTTTGTAAGAAAGCTGCTGCCCGGTGTACCGACCGTGCTGATCAATATCTCCTATCGGACGCAGGGGTTCTACGTGGCATCCGGCAATCCCAAAGAGATTCGGGGATGGCGGGATCTTGCCCGGCGCGATATCTCGGTGCTGAACCGCCGCCCCGGCTCAAGCGCGCGCGTCCTTCTGGACGGTCAGCTGCATCGCATGGGCCTGGACAAGCGCATGGTCACAGGATATGAGCGCGAGATGAAATCCCACCTGACCATGGCTGCAGCCATCGCGGCAGGTGAAGCGGATCTTGCAATCGGGACGGAGCGTATTTCACGGCAGATCGATGGCCTGGATTTCATCCCGCTGCTGCAGGAGCGTTTCGATCTTGCCGTGCATAAGGAGTTTCTGGAGACGGACGACGGAGAAACGCTGCTTGAGGTGCTGCGCTCCGACGTATTCAAGAAGGAGATCCTGCCCTTCTCCGGAAACGACTATCGCGATCTGGGAAAGATTATGGCGGAGGTGTGAGCTGTGCTGGAAGTGAAAACACCGGAAGAAGTGCTTCGGCTGATCGAGAAGGCATTTCATCCACTCGGACGCATTGAAACCGTTCCTCTTGCAGAAGCGCCGGGCCGCGTGCTGGCCGAGGATATCAGGGCAGAAGAGTTTGTCCCGGACTTTGACCGCTCGACGGTGGATGGCTATGCCCTTCGCGCGAAAGACACCTTCGGCTGCTCAGATGCCGTTCCGGCTGTCCTGAACCTGGTCGGAGACGTCAGAATGGGTGAAGGAGCAGCATTTTCGGTGCCGCGGGATTCCTGCGCCTATGTACCGACCGGAGCTGCGATCCCGGCAGGCTGTGACTGTGTGGTCATGATTGAATATACCGAAGACTACGGCGACGGCACGGTCGGAATTCTCAGGCCTGGTGCGCCGGGTATGAATCTGATTTTCCGCGGGGACGATGTGCACCCGGGAAAGACCGTCCTCAGGTCCGGGCGGGTGCTTGAGGCGCAGGATATCGGCGCCCTTGCCGCCATCGGGAAGACGGAGGTCCCGGTCTGTCCAAGGCTGCGGGTCGGTGTGATCTCTACCGGGGATGAGCTTGTTCCTGCCGGTCAGAAGCCGGGGCCGGGGCAGGTACGGGATGTAAACGGCCCGATGATCAGCGCCCTGCTGAGAGAGTTTGGTGCGGAACCGATCGATTACGGGATCGTCGTGGACGATGAGAAACTGCTGCGGGAGAAGACCGGGACGGCAGCGGAAAGCTGCGATGCGGTGATTCTGTCGGGCGGGACCAGCGCGGGCGTCAGGGACGCGGCATGTCAGATCATCGGGGACCTGGGCGAGCTGCTGCTTCATGGCATCGCCGTGAAGCCCGGAAAACCGACCATCCTTGGCAGGACAGGCAACAGACCGCTGATCGGGCTGCCCGGCCATCCTGTCGCTGCCTTCTTTGTGGTAAAACTGTTCGCCCTGCCGCTGCTTGCCAGGCTGGACGGGAGAACGATGTGCTCGCGTCCCGTACACGCAGCACTCTCGGAGAGCTTCAGCGCCAACCATGGACGTATGCAGGTCAGCGCCTGCAGCCTGGAGGAAAAGGATGGAAGACTTGTTGCGACGCCTGTCCGGTCCAAATCCGGGCTCATCACCCAGCTGGCCGGAGCAGACGGCTACTTTGTGATCGACCGGGATTGCGAAGGGCTGCCCAAGGACGCGGAAACAGAAGTATACTGGCATTAAGGAGAAGAAAATGGCTTTTACCTATCTGACAAACATATCCCTCGATCAGGCCCGGAAGGATTACGTGAGGACGCTTGTGGAGCTGGGTTTTCAGGCCCGGACGGAATGGATCCGCGTGCAGGACGCCTTTGGCCGTGTTACGGCAAGAGCGGTCTATGCCCATATCAATGCGCCGCACTATGCCTGCAGCGCGATGGACGGCATTGCAGTGCGTGCCGGAGACAGCTTCGGTGCGACGGAGACTACGCCGGTCAGACTCCAAAAAGACCAGTTCACTGAAGTGGATACGGGCGATCCTGTTCCGGATGGCAGTGACGCGGTCATTATGGTCGAGGAGATCGTCAGAAATGACGATGGCAGCGTCACGATTCATGCTCCCGCAGCGCCCTGGCAGCATATCCGCCAGATCGGAGAGGACGTCTGCGCCGGTGAAATGATCCTCCCGAGCCTGATGGAGATTACTCCCGCCGCGATCGGTGCCATGATTGCGGGCGGTGTGATGAATCTTGAAGTCCTTGCAAAGCCGGTGGTCGGCATCATCCCCACCGGGGACGAAATCGTTCCGCCCTGCCCCGATCCCAGGCCGGGTGACATCATGGAGTTCAATTCGTCAATCTTTTCCGCCATGCTTGCCTCCTGGGGCGCTGAAGCCAGGACCTATCCCATCGTGCCGGACAGGTATGACCGGATCCGGGACAGCCTTGCCAGGGCGGTCTCAGAATGCGACATGGTGATCCTCAACGCCGGTTCTTCTGCCGGGCGGGACGATTATTCGGCTTCTGCCGTGAAGAAAGTCGGCGAAGTGCTCTACCACGGCATCGCCATCAAGCCCGGCAAACCGGCCATTCTCGGATACAGGGGTGCGGTGCCGATCCTGGGCGTGCCGGGCTACCCGGTGTCCGGGATCATCGTGATCGACAAACTGCTGAAACCCCTGATCGACCGGTGGTACAGGCGGGAGTATGACGACGGCAGCCGCACAAAGGCAAAACTGACCCGACCTGTTGTCTCGGGACTCAAGTATCAGGAATACGTGCGCGTGCGCATGGGCTATGTGGGCAACTCTCTGATGGCGTCTCCGCTCCCGAGGGGGAGCGGCGTGGTCTCCTCCTTTATGAAGGCGGACGGTATGGTCGAAGTCCCGCAGGGCTGCGAAGGCTATACCGCCGGAGAGGAGGTCCGGGTCCGGCTCCTGAGAGAGAAACAGCAGCTCAAGAACACACTGGTCGTCATTGGCAGCCATGACCCGCTGCTTGACGAGCTGGCCGACCTGATCCACCGGGAGAATCGCAGTCAGTTCCTTTCCTCCGCCCATGTGGGCTCCATGGGCGGCATCATGGCGATCCGACGGGGGGAAGCCCACGCAGCGGGGATCCACCTGCTGGATACCGAAACCGGCGAATACAACCGTGCCTATATCAAAAAGTATTTCCCGCACGGCGGTGTGTATCTTATCCGCTGCGTAGGCCGCCTGCAGGGGCTGATGCTGAAGAAAGGCAACCCTCTCGGCATTACTTCGTTTGCGGACATTGCGAAAGACGGCATACGCTATGTGAACCGCCAGAAGGGCTCCGGTACGCGCGTGCTGATGGACTACCTCTGCGGGAAACACAATGTGGACCGGGATCAGATCTACGGTTATGAGCGCGAGGAGATGACGCATAATTCCGTGGCCGTTCAGATCGCAGGCGATTCGGCAGACGCAGGGCTCGGCATCTTCTCTACGGCAAAGCTCTACGACCTTGACTTTCTCCCCATCTGTACGGAGGAGTATGATCTTCTGGTCCCTGAAGAAGTCTGGAATACCGTACAGGTACGGCAGATGATCCGCGCGCTCAAGAGTGCGGAATTCAAGTCCCGGATTGAAGAGATGGGCGGCTATACTCTGGACCGACCGGGCGAGATCATCGACGTCTTCTGAGATGGAGCGGTGCGACGTTGCGGTGATCGGCGGCGGCGTTCTGGGATGCTTTGCCGCCCGGGAACTGAGCCGCTGGGAACTGGACATCACCGTGCTTGAGGCGCGGGAAGACGTATGCACAGGGATCTCCCGTGCGAATACGGCGGTCGTCTACCCGGGCTATGACCACAGGCCCGGCACCTGGAAGGCTGAGATCTGCGTCGCTGCAAATGCTTCTTTCGACCGACTCTGCGAGGAACTGGATGTCTCTTTCGACCGCTGCGGCTCGCTGATGCTGAGCTTTGGACCGCATGCAGACGCTGTGCTGCAGAAGAAGCTCCGTCAGGGGCGGGAAAACGGGGTGCCCGGGCTGCGCCTGCTGTCGGCTGAGGAGACATACCGGATGGAGCCGTCGATTGCGCCAGGGCTTTCTTCCGCGCTGTTCTCTCCCACTGCGGGGACGGTGAACCCGTGGCAACTGGGTATCGCAGCCTGTGAAAACGCTGTGCAGAACGGTGCCCGTCTGAGGCTGAACACATGTGTTGTCGCCATAGACCGGGAAGAAGACGGATTTCTGCTGAAGACAAATCACGGCGATATCCATACGCGCGCGATCGTCAACTGCGCGGGCCTTGCGGCAGATCGGGTACAGGAGCTTCTGCACCCTCCCTCTGTCCGCATCATCCCCACGGCAGGCGACTATCTGGTCCTGGATAAGAACAGTGCGGGCAGGCCCGTGCATATCCTGGAATATGAGCCGGAGGAAAAAGCCAAAGGCTTGACCGTTGTTCCCACCGTGGAGGGGAGCATCCTTCTCGGCCCGACCGAACGGGAGAACGGGGTTGATTATGCCACGGCGGAGACCGGTCTCACCCGGGTGAGAGAACTGAGCGCCCGCCTGCTCCCGGAACTCGACCTCGGGAGGATCATCCGTTCCTTTGCGGCGGTGCGGCCAAATCCTCAGCACCCGGATGGGAGCCCGATCCACAGCTTCTGCGTTGAACACCCTGAGGAGCGCTTCTGGAGCCTGATCGGGATCAAGACACCAGGCCTGACCTGTGCGAGAGAGCTGGGGTTTCATGTCACGAAACAGCTGGCGAAGGAGCTCGCGGCAGAGCAGAAGATGCAGTTTAATCCGAAACGCCGCGGCATCCGCAGGGCACATGGTCTGCCCTGGGAGGAAAGAAGACTGCTTGCGGAACAGCAGCCCGATTACGGCGAGATCATCTGTCTCTGCGAGGATGTGACGAAGGCCGAAGTGCTTGAAGCGATCCGAAGAGGAGCCGGCACAGTGGACGGAGTCAAGCGGCGCATCGGCACGGGTATGGGGCGCTGCCAGGGCGCGCGCTGCGAGCAGAAAGTCGCAGCGCTGATCTCTGAGGTCCTGGGCCTCCCGGAGAGCTCCGTTCTTAAGGACGGTCCGGGGAGCGAAATCGTGAGGGCAGCACATGAAAACGTGTAAGCTTCTGATTGTCGGAGCAGGTGCCGCGGGGATATCCGCGGCGCTCGCTGCCTGGGATGCCGGGTGCCGTGACATCCTGCTGGTCGACCGGGCTTCGCAGCCGGGCGGCATTCTTCCCCAATGCCTGCATGATGGCTTCGGCCTGGCAAAATACGGGAAAGAACTGACCGGACCGGAATATGTGATGCGGCTCATGGAGAAGCTGAACCGCACAGACATCGTCTTTCTTCCGAAGACAGAGGTCCTGTCCGTGTCGGGGGATCAGTCTGCCGTCCTGTCACGAAGAGGGGTGGTGGAGCGGCTGTATTTCGGGCAGATGATTCTGGCTTCGGGATGCCGGGAGAAAAATATCGGCGCGCTGTGCATCGGAGGCACACGTCCTGCCGGAATCTTTACAGCGGGTCAGGCGCAGGAACGGATCAATCTGAGGCATCAGGACCTGGGAGATGAAATCGTGATCCTGGGGAGCGGCGATCTCGGAATGATCATGGCCCGGCGCTTCACTCAGGAGGGCAGGCATGTGATTGCCGTCCTGGAGCAGGAGGCACACTACGGCGGTATGGCGAGAAACTACCATCGCTGTATCGAGAAGTATTCCATTCCGCTGCACTGCCGCAGGACGGTGAGAGAAATCCATGGCAAGGGACGTGTCTGCGGCGTAACCGTTGAAGCTCTCGACAGCGGAGAACGGGAATATGTCACCTGTGACACCCTTATTACAGCGCTGGGCCTGATCCCGGAGAGAGAGCTTGTCAGGGGTTTGGAGGACAGGGAATGGCTTTTCCTTGCCGGAAACTGCAGCAGAGTGCACGATCTCGTGGATTCGGCAGTTGCGGAAGCGGAGAGGATCGGCCGCATGGCCGGCAGGCGGCTTTCGGTGTGATATCGTATCGTTTCATCGCATTTCGCGCGGGCTTTTATGCTTTGCTTGCGGATTGGCGGAAAGAGGAATAGAATAGCCCCTGTTTTGAAAACGCTCGGAAAGGAGAAAATAAAATGAAGCTCAGCGCGAGAAACCAGCTCAAGGGCACGGTTGTAGAGATCCAGGACGGTGCCGTCAACGGCATTGTCAAGATCGACATTGGCGGCGGCAACGTCATCAGCTCCGTCATCACCATGTCCTCGATCCGTGAGCTCGGCCTCAAGGTCGGCGGCACGGCATACGCAGTCATCAAGGCCAGCAACGTCATGGTCGGCGTGGACGACTGATCCGGTCCTGAAACAGAGAAGCCTGTGCGGGCTGACCTCATGTCAGTCTGCGCAGGCTGTCTTATTACCCTCCGGCGGAGATGAACTGGATGACAAAACGCCGGTGGATCTCCAGGGTCTCGTCCTCCGGACCGCTGAACTCCACCTTCGTCTGGGGAAAGCGGAATCGGCCGGTTTTACGAAGGGGCAGCGCTGTGAGGCTGAGCTCACAGAGTCCGCAGGAGAAGCGGTCATTCTCTTTTTGCAGGACATCGCTCTGTGAGAGAAGATAGTCCCTGATTCGCTCTGCAGAAATGCTCCAGACCTCACAGATTTGCATATCGATCACCTCAAGTCAGGCAATATCATAACCGAAAACCTTGCTTTTGCAAAGAAAAAAGTATATGCCGTTTCATATCATTTCGTGTTGTTTGGCACAAGGTCATGTCGGAAAAGATTGAAAAAGAAAAGGTATAATGGTAGAATACCACCGTCGAATACGCTTTTGTGAGAGCGGTGGACGAGCCTCTTTCCGGAAACACAGTCGACGCAGTTTTTGCTGCGCCCATGGGTTCCGGAGGGGGTATTTTTTGCGTATGGAGGAAAGAATATGAAAAAGACCGTATCTATGCTGCTGGCACTCATCATGATCTTCGCGCTCTGTTCCGTATCCGCACTGGCCGATGATACCAAAGGAGATGCGCTGGTCGTCGATACCTGCATCCTGATGGAAGCAGATGACGCCATGATCAACAACTACAGTCTGCTGGCCGTCAACCCCGATGCGCCGTGGGTCGATGCCAACGGCGACCCGGTCAGCGATGTGGCGATCAATACCGTCGGAGCGGCAGCGCTCATTAACTGGATGCTCTCCGAGGAAGGTCAGGAGCTGGCTGCGAACTTCGGCTTCGAGCAGTATGGCGAGTATCTGTTCTATCTGAAGGACGGCCGTCCGGTCTCGACTGCCGAGATCCCCGCCGCCACGGAGGAGACCCGGAAGATCCGCCTGTCTACCACTACCTCGGTGAATGACTCCGGCCTGCTTGGCTACATGCTGCCCATTTTTGAGGAGAAGTACGGCTATGAGGTCGAGGTCTACTCTGCCGGCACCGGCAAATCCATCGCCAACGCCAAGATGGGCAATGCCGATCTGATCCTTGTCCACTCCAAGAAGCAGGAGGAAGCTTTCATCGCAGACGGCTTCTCCTGCGTGTTCGACGGTATGGAAGCCGAGCGCCTGAACTGGATGTACAACTACTTTGTGCTCTGCGGTCCCTCGGCCGACCCCGCCGGTGTGAAGGAGGCGGAAGACGTCATGGCGGCCTTTAAGGCGATTGCTGACGGCAAGTTCACCTTCATCTCCCGCGGCGACGGTTCCGGCACACACACCAAGGAGCTCAGCCTCTGGCCGGAGGAGCTTGGCATCACTGCGGAAGCCGAGAGCTTCAAGGACTACACGGACTGGTATGTCTCTGCAAACACCGGTATGGGAGCATGCCTTGTCATGGCTGAGGAGATGGGCGCATATATCCTCACCGACAAAGCGACCTTCCTGACCTTCGTTGCCAACGACGGCGTCATGGCTTGATTTCGGGCGGATTCCGATGTAAGATGAGAGCCGCGGAGTTTATCTCCGCGGCTGTTTTCAAAAGGACTGTGAGTATATGGGTTCTTCCATCCAAAAAGCGATCGAGCTGATTCTCTCGGCCGATCCGGAGCTTCTGAATATCCTCTCGACCACAGCCAGGGTCTGCCTGACAAGCTCGATCCTTGCGCTGATCATCGGTGTGCCGCTCGGAATCCTTTATGGGGCAGAGCGTTTTCCCGGACGCAGGGTCCTGCTGGTGCTCAACCGTACGCTGATCGGCATGCCGCCGGTGGTCTGCGGCCTGCTGTTCTATATGCTTTTCTCGGGGGTCGGACCGTTTCGGAGCCTGCATCTGCTGTTCACGGTCAGGCTGATGATCATTGCCCAGGTCGTTCTGATCACGCCCATCATCGTCGGAGTCATGGAGACCTTCGTTTCAGACACCGCTCCCGCACTCAGAGAGACCGCCAGGGGACTGGGCTTCGGCCGGCTGAAGGAATATCGGCTGCTGATCAACGAATGCCTCTACTCGATCTTCTCGTCCTATCTGCTCTCTTTTGCCCGCGCAATCGCCGAGGTGGGAGCGGTGGCGATGGTCGGCGGCGCAATCGCATGGCGGACCAACGTCATGACGACAGCGATCATGATGTACACCAACCGGGGCAGTTTCACACTCGGCATTGCGCTGGGACTCATTCTGCTGAGTCTGTCGCTGCTGGTCAATATCGTGCTGAGCCTGATGCAGGGGAGGCTGAGCCGATGAAGACGAGAGCCTTTCACAAGACCTACAATAACCGTGTTGTCCTAAGCCTGCCGGAGCTTGAGCTGCCGGAGGGAAAGATCACAGCGGTCATCGGCCCGAACGGCAGCGGGAAATCCACCTTTGCGAAGATTCTGGCCGGGATCGAACGCGCGGATGAAAAAAAACCCATCCTCGACGACGCTGACATCGGTTACCTGCCACAGAAGAGTTTCGCCTTTCGCATGAGCACAGAGAAAAACATCATGCAGAACGGAGGAGACCCTGCACGTGCAGGGGAGCTTATGAAGGTGCTGGGGATTGATATGCTGGCCAGGCAGAGCGCGAAAAAACTCTCCGGAGGCGAGATGGCACGGATGGCGCTCTGCCGTATTCTGATGCGTCCCTATGAGCTTCTGATTCTCGACGAGCCTACGACGGCCATGGACATGGAATCTACCCTTGCAGCGGAGAGACTGATCCGGAAAACCTGCACGGAGCAGGGATGTGCGCTCGTGCTCATCACGCACAGCATCTCTCAGGCCCGCCGGGTTTCGGATCGTGTGATCGTTCTGCATCAGGGAAAACTCGTTGAGCAGGGACAGAGCGCTCAGCTGCTGAGCGATCCGCAGCAGGAGCAGACCAGACGGTTTCTGGAGTTCTACGGCGTCTGACCGGGTGCGATGCCGAAAGCGCTGTCCGAAATCATACTGAGCGATATAATTCTATCGACCGGCATTGACAAACAATCAGAAAGAGTGTTATGCTTTCTCCGCCGAAAAGGATAATGATGCCTGGATAAACCAGAAGTAAGGGAGGACTGCAGCAGGCGCGTCTGAAAATACCGGGAGGTGTATATTCATGTCAGAGAGTAAAAAAGCATCACTGGTCGTCACGGTTCTGGGTCTCGTGTTTATCATTGCGGGTGTATTGACTCTGTTCTTCGCCGTAAAGATGACCCACTACAGCGCTACGGTTACCGAGATCACGGAGAGCTATACCACCATGCAGCGTAGCGGCGAGACAAAGAAGCGGAGATTCAACGAGAAGGTCTCTGTCGAGTATGTCGACAGAGACGGAAACGAAAAAACAGCGTCCAATGTCCGGATCAAGAGAAGCACTGAGTCTCAGCTCCCGGCAGTCGGAGATACCGTCCAGATCGAGGAACTCTTCGGTGTCGGCGAATACAGCCTTACCACTCCGATCGCGATCTTTATCACCTTCCTGTTTGTGGGGATTGCGCTGCTGATTTCAGCTCTTCGGGTACGAAAACAGAAGAAACGGGCAAAGCGTTAGGACAGTCAGAGCAGCTCGGCGAAAGCCGGGCTGTTTTAAATGCTGCATACCAGTCGGATCAGAAGACAGGGAATTCTTCTGCGGGTGCCCGGCCGGATCAGCCCTGCTGTGCCTCTATCGTCCCAACCTCTGTGTATATCATACCGTTTCTGCCGCGATCGGACCGCATGAGCGAGATGCTGCTCACGGTCATTGCGGCTTCCTCAATCCGGATTCCCGGCATCCGGCCGCCCGCTTTCCGGATCAGTGTGATATGCGGAGAGAAACGCTTCCGGTCAAAGGGGATGTCCGCGTCACCCAGTGCCCTGCGGATGCGGCGCACGACCGCAGCCAGGGCCGATGAGTCCTTCATCCCGGCCCACCAGAGGTCCCCGAAGCAGCCCATACCCTGCAGCTCCAGCCTGAAGGGGAGGAAGGATACGGAGGAGACCGCGTCCAGCACGGCCTCGGGATCGGGATACTCTCCGATAAAAGCCAGCGTCAGATGCAGATTCTCTTCCCGGGTGTAGTTTCCACGGATGCCGCAGTCATACATTTCATTCTGTGCGCTGATCAGCGCATTTTTTACAGCATCGGAAAGCCGGATAGCGATAAACAGTCTCATATTTTCACTCCCACAGCTGCCGACTCTCCTCGCTGACCGGTTCACCCGGGTATCCGGCGGGGAGAGAGCGGCGTTTCTGATACACGGCCATTATACCACAGTTTCGGCTGCTGTGGAGAATCACCGCAAACTGTTTTACGCACAGAGAGAATTCTGTTGACAAATACCCCGTAGGGGTATATAATGCTGAATATTGAGGGATACCCCGTGGGGGTATTAAAGGAGGCGAGCCTGTGAGTATGAGCGAAAACGCCGGGGAAAACTGCTGCTGTGACCGACGAAAACCTCGGGATGCAGAGGAACGCCATGATCTGATGAACCGGCTGAAGAGGATAGAAGGCCAGGTCCGTGGACTCCAGCGGATGCTGGACGAGGATGCCTACTGTCCGGATATCCTTACCCAGGCGTCCGCGGTCAATTCGGCACTGAACAGTTTCTGCAGAACTCTTCTGTCCAGTCATCTTCGCAGCTGTGTCACGGAAGACATCCGTGCCGGACGTGACGATACGATGGATGAGCTGATGCGGACGCTTCAGAAGCTGATGAAGTAGTTGGGAGGAACGATCGGGATGCAACAGTATCAGGTAAGCGGCATGAGCTGTGCCGCCTGCTCCAGCCGGGTGGAAAAAGCCGTGTCAGGGGTGCCGGGAGTGACATCCTGCTCCGTGAGTCTCCTGACGAACTCGATGGGAGTGGAGGGTTCGGCGTCCTCTGCGGAGATCATCCGGGCGGTGGAGGCGGCCGGGTACGGCGCTTCCCTCAAGGGAACACCGGGCAGTGCAGCTTCCGGCTCTTCCTCCTCGTGGGCGGATGCGGAGGCGCTGAAGGATCATGAGACGCCGAAGCTGAAGAGACGGCTGCTGTTTTCGGTGCCGATCCTCCTCGTGCTGATGTATTTCTCCATGGGACACGGGATGTGGGGATGGCCTGCGCCGGAGGCTTTTGACAATCACGTCTTCCTGGGCCTGTTTGAACTGCTGCTGGCGCTGGCAGTGATGATCATCAACGGGAAGTTCTTCACTTCCGGTCTGTCTTCGCTGCTTCGGGGTGCGCCCAATATGGATACGCTGGTCGCGCTGGGATCGGGGGCATCCTTCGCATATTCGCTGGCGGAGCTCTTTCTGATGATCCTCGCACAGGGCGAGGGACAGCACGGGACGGTGATGAAGTACGGTATGAATCTGTACTTCGAATCCGCGGCGATGATCCCCACGCTCATCACCGTCGGGAAAATGCTGGAGGCGATGTCGAAGGGAAGGACGACGGATGCGCTGAAAAGCCTGATGCAGCTGGCACCGAAAACAGCCGTCCTGCTGCGGGACGGTACGGAGATCGAGGTCGGCGTGGAGGAGGTCCGGGCCGGAGACGTGTTTGTGGTCCGGCCGGGAGAACAGATCCCGGTGGACGGCGTCATACAGAAGGGAATGACGGCGGTTGATGAATCCGCGCTGACCGGAGAGAGTATCCCGTCGGATAAGACCGAGGGAGATCCGGTCTCGGCAGGGACGATGAATCAGCAGGGGTATATCGAATGCCGTGCGACCCGCGTCGGCGAAGACACCACCCTCGCGCAGATCATCCGGACTGTCTCGGATGCGGCGGCTACGAAGGCTCCGCTGGCCCGCATTGCGGACAGAGTGTCAGGGATCTTTGTACCCGCGGTGATCGTCCTGGCGCTTCTGACTTTGATCGGCTGGCTCGTTGCGGGGCGTCCCTTCTCGTCTGCCGTAGCGCGGGGAATCTCGGTGCTCGTGATCAGCTGCCCCTGCGCCCTTGGCCTTGCGACGCCGGTTGCGGTCATGGTCGGCAGCGGTGTCGGCGCCAGGAACGGCGTGCTCTATAAAACCGCGGCCGCCCTGGAAAGTGCGGGCAGAACGCAGATGATTGCGCTGGACAAGACAGGGACCGTAACCGAGGGACAGCCGTGTGTGACGGATGTACTGCCTCTCGGCCGGACCAGGGACGAGCTGCTGTCCCTTGCGGCATCGCTGGAGCGGGGCAGCGAGCATCCCCTCGCCAGAGCTGTGACGGCCGCTGCGGAGGGGCTGCCTCTCTCGGAAGTCAGCGAGTTTGAAGCCCTGCCCGGACACGGCCTGCGGGGCCGGCTGGGCGGAAGGGAAGTGCTGGGAGGGAGCCTGAAGTTCCTTGCGTCCAAAGGCCTGGTGAGCGAGTCCGTTGCGGCGCAGGCGGATACCCTTGCCGAGGAGGGAAAAACGCCGCTGCTGTTTGCCGTGGACGGCGAGCCGGCCGGGCTGATCGCAGTGGCCGATCCCATCAAGCCGGATTCGGCACAGGCCATCCGCGAGCTGCGCGGTATGGGCATCCAGACCGTGATGCTGACCGGCGACAACCTGCGGACGGCGCGGGCCATCAGCGGGCAGGCCGGCGTGGACCAGGTCGTCGCAGGCGTGCTCCCGGAGGGCAAAGCGGAGGTGATCCGCAGGCTGAAGCCGCTTGGCAGGATCGCCATGGTCGGTGACGGCATCAATGACGCGCCTGCGCTTACCGTGGCGGACAGCGGCATCGCGATCGGGGCCGGCACGGACGTGGCCATTGACGCGGCGGATATCGTGGTGATGAAGAGCCGTCTGACAGATGTGACGGCGGCGATCCGGCTGAGCCGCGCCACGATCCGGAACATCCACCAGAATCTGTTCTGGGCATTCTTCTACAACGCCATCTGCATCCCTCTCGCCATGGGGCTGTACGGCGTTGAGATGAAACCCATGTACGGCGCGGCGGCGATGGCGCTCTCCAGCTTTTTTGTGTGCATGAATGCGCTTCGGCTGAATCTGCTGAACCCGCATGATGCAGGGCATGACCGGAGAGGAAAGACGATTTCTGCAGAAACATTGGAAAAGATCGTTGCGGAAGCAACAGAAGAGGAGGAAAAAACAATGAAAAAAACCCTGAAGGTAGAAGGCATGATGTGCCCGCACTGCGAGGCGCGGGTAAAGAAGGCACTTGAAGCGGTGCCGGGTGTGGAGAGCGCGTCCGCAGACCATAAGGCAGGGACCGCGGTTGTGGTTCTGAGCACGCAGGTGGAAGATGAGGCGCTCCGCGCAGCGGTGGAGGCACAGGACTACAGCGTGCTCGGGATCGAATAACCGAAGCCAGGTGCCGCGCTGCTCGAAAAGAACGCCGAGCCGGCTGTAAACGGAGGTTTACAGCCGGCTTTTTTGACCGGACGGGTCCGGTAGTTCGAGCCAGTATTTGCCGCTGCAGTTGATGAGCGTGGTGCTGCCGCAGTGCTGCAGCCGGCTCTGCGTGGGCTGGTAACGCATATGGACATGACCGTGCACCAGATACTTCGGCTTCCAGCGGTCGAGAAGCGGAAGAAAGGCCTCAAAGCCGCGATGGGTGAGGTTCTCCCCATCTCCGCAGCCGAAGACCGGTGCGTGGGTCAGCACGAGATCGACACCGCCGGCGCGGCGGAGCCGGAACTGCAGGCGGCGGATCCGCCTCTCCATCTGCCGCTCCGTATACTGATACGGCCCGTTGCTGTACCGTACGGAGCCGCCGAGGCCGAGAATCCGAAGTCCGTTCACCGTAACAAGGCGGTCGTCGATGCATTCGCATCCCTCCGGGGGGCTGCGGTCATAGCTGCCGTCATGATTCCCGTGGACATAGAGCAGAGGCCGGTTGGCCACTGTGACAAGAAAGCTCAGGTATTCGGCTTTCAGGTCTCCCGCGGAGAGAATCAGGTCCGTACCCTTCAGAATACCGGGGCGATAATAATCCCAGAGCCAGCGATCCTCCTCGTCAGAGACAAGCAGGATCTTCACAGCTGACCTCCCTCTGCTTCAGGAAGCAGCCGGTAACGGTGGAGACCCAGAACCCTCACGGTCTCGGTGTACTCCGGGAGCAGGCTTTCAAAATCCGGGATTTCACCCTCGACGTTGTCGCAGAACCAGTCCATGGAGAGAATCTCATCCGGCGTAAAGCGACGGCTGCCATCATTGCGGACAGTGCCGTCCCGGTCCAGGATGGGTGCTGCGAAGGGGAAGACGGCGCCGCTGAGGATGCCGTTCTTCAGGATCTCGCCCAGGCTGCGGGTCCCCTCCGGGAGCGAGTCGCTCAGATGCACATCCAGCACACCGCTGGCCATGCCCCACCAGTAGCTGATTGCTTTGCTCGACGAGATACTGTCCCAGGAACCGTCGAAGACGCTGAGGACAATCCTGCGGTAGAGCGCGCCCCAGTTCCAGTAGGGTACAGCGAGAGCCTGCAGACTGCCGTCAGGCTGAATCCGGAAGGTACCGAGCTCAAAATGCTTCTCCACCGTGTCGGAGCTGGCGATCTCACGGTTTGAGATGACGCTGATCCCCTCTGCCAGCAGGCGCTGCACCGGGTCGCCCGGGAGGCAGGCCCAGTCAAGACGGATCCGGGCATGGGGTTTCGTCAGCCGGGCGCCGAGCGCAAAAGCATTCACACTGGCGGGAGTACCGTAGACCGGGTTGTTTGCCACGTAACCGAGCAGGTCCCCCTCCGACATGGCGCCGGCAATGGCACCGGCGATGAATTTGCATTCGTAGGTGCGCCCGTTGTACATGCGCACGCCGGTGTAGGGCTGAAACAGGGCGCAGTTGAGAATTTTGACATCACTGTACAGCGCAGCGGCCTTCCGGCAGGCGCTGACCATCTGGGCGGCGGTGGCGAAGACAAGCTCTGCACCGTCTTCAACAGCGGTCTCGATGGCGGTGTCGTAATCCCGGTCTCCGACGCGGTAGACTTTCACGGAGACGCGCTCACCGAGCTGTTCCTCCAGATAACGCCGGCCCTCGTCATGGGCCCGGGTCCAGAGGTTGTATTCCGGAGGCCAGGCATAGATAAAGGCGATGTTCAGGTGATCTTTTTTGGTCAGGGAGACCAGGCGCGAGAGCACGTTTTTTTCTTTCTCGACAGGCTCGGTGCTGACCTCAATGGGAATATCACTGCTCTGGGTCAGAATGTCCGGCCAGAGCTTGTTCAGACGCTTTGTGAGCTCCGGAAGCGGAAGATCCTTGATCTCGGCAAAGGGGAAGAGCTGCAGCCAGAGAAGCAGGGCCTCTCCCGGGAGCACACCATGCTCGAGAGGATGCTGTTTTTCGAGGGCTTCACAGAAGTGATGGAAGCCCGAAGAGAAGCTCCGGCGCTCGCTGTCGGTCCAGACATGCTCTGCATCAAAACCAAGAGCGGCCTGCAGCCTGGCGTACTGGCCGCGGTGGCGGAAGGAAACGGTGTACTGGCCCGAGAGCGAATAGAAATGCATGAACTCGTAATAGACCTGAACCTCATGGTCTTCAGACCAGATGGGGATGATGCGGGTTACGTGGGCAGGCACGGTCGGAGCACCAAAGCTCTTCAGTACGCTGAAGCGCTTGTTTCCCTCCTGGATGTAAAAACGTCCGAGGTACTCGAAGCATTCAATCGAATCACGGATCCCCTCCTCACCGAGATGCGCATCGCAGAGGCTGATCCACTTGGAGGCGAATTCCGTTGCAGGACCGAGAAGCGGCATGAAGTTCCCCGCCATGGCCGCGATCCGTCCCGCGCTTCGGACCCCTACAACGGAGGAGGAGGGGATGTTGATGACGCCGAGGTCTGCGTAACCTGCCACAGAGGATTCCTGGAGAATCTCGTCCAGGACAATGGGATAGGGATATTCACCGTGCATGATGGCGTTTTTGTAATACTTCTGCCCGATCTTCTGGGCTTTGGAATAATGCTCAACGGCTTCTGTTCGCATGACTGTCCTTCCTTAAAAAAACCGCCCGTCCTGGCAGGGAGGACGGACGGCGAATCCATAAGAATGGTGACCGATTACTGGAGATTGTCGAGGTAGTTCACGATGCGGCCGACCGTATAGAGCTGTGCGGCAGCTTCATCCGAAATGTTGATGCCGAACTCATCCTCAAGAGACATGATCAGCTCGACGACATCCAGTGAATCCGCGCCGAGGTCGTCGATCAGGTTGGTATCCATGGTAACAGTCTCCGGATCCAGCTCAAACTGCTGGGCAAGGGCATCTCTGACTTTCTCAAAATACATACTTCATATCCTCCGATAAAGTAATGATCAGAATTCAGGCCCACTCACGGGTCTGGGGCTTGCGGCCAGACTGCTCGCTGCGAACGTAGCTGATTACGACGCGGCGGTTCGGCTCCATGCCGGTAGAGGCTGTGGTGACGCCGGGATAATTCTGAAGCGCAGTGTGGATGACGTGGCGCTCGTAGGAGTTCATCGGCTCCAGAGCCATGCTGCGCTTATATTTGATGGTCTTTTCGGCCATCTTCTCGGCGAGGCGGATCAGGGATTCCTCCCGCTTGGCGCGGTAGTTCTCGGCATCCACGCTGATGCGCAGACGCTTGTCAGCACTGTGGTTTACGGCATAGTTGGTGAGGTGCTGGATTGCATCGAGGGTCTCGCCGCGACGGCCGATGACCGCGCCCATGCCGGGACCGGAGAGCTCGGCGAGGATCCCGCCTCCCTCGCGCTCTGTGATGCTGATGTCCGCCTGGACATCCATATGCTCCAGAAGTCCGCTCAGGAAGCTCCGCACCGCAGCATAGGTCTCGGGATCGTCAATGGGGGCGGATTCCGACTCTGCAGTCTCGGTCTGTTCCGTATAAGCCGGCTTTGCGGGTGCGGAATCGGCTTTTGGGGCGGCAGGCTTTGCGACGGCAGGTTCAGCAGCCTTTGCAGGGGCGGCCTCCTTTGCCGCGGGCTCCTTCTCGGCAGGGATGTCGGGCGTCTCCCAGCTCACGCGGATGCGGGCCGGGCTGGCGCCGATACCGAGAAAACCGGCTTTCGCGCGCTCAAGGATTTCAACAGAGACGTCATCGCGCTCCATATGCAGCTCGGAGAGAGCTGCGGTAATGGCATCCTCTTCCGTGCGTCCGGTCTTTTCAAGATAATTGATCATGTGTTTTCTCCGTTCTCTTCTGCGACAGGCTCAACAGCGACCTCAGCGGCTTCCGCGGAATCCACGGTATCCGCAGCGGGGAAGAGTTCTTCCTCAACGCTCTCATCGATGGAATCGGCGTTCTCGGAAGCCTCGGCGGCAGCCAGTGTGGCGGCCTCTGCGTTCTCCGGATTGGAGTAGCGGTCGGGTACATAGGCGCGGCCTCTGGCATAACGGCGGTTGCCGACCTGCGACGCGGGCTTCTCGGTCTCCTTTACGCCGAGGCGTGCACGGCGTTCGGCGCGTTCCGCGCGCTCCAGCGCAGCCTTGCGCTCGTCGCTCTTCTGCTTTTCGTTGGCCTGTATTTTCTTTTTGCTGGTGTTGGTGTTTTTCTCGGTTTTTCCTTCGGCGCGCAGGCGCTCGGTCTCCTCATGCTGCCGCTCCAGTTCCCATTCCCGTGCGTCTCTCGCGGCTTTGCGCTCAGCGTCTTCGATATCGAGCTGCTTCTTATAGACCTTGGTCAGGAGATAGTCGCGGGCGATGCCGAAAACGGAGTTGGCAATCCAGTAGACACCCATGGCAGCCGGCATGACAAAGCAGATCCAGACGCTCATCAGAGGCATCATGAGGTTCATGCTCTTCATGGTGGCGGCACTCTGGTCGTTCTGCGCGGTGGGCGGATTGATGGATGAGCTGATCTTCATGGATACCCATGAGAGAAAAGCGGAGATAAAGGGGATCAGGAAGAGGCCCAACGCGGGCAGCCAGACGTGAACGTCGCTCCAGTCAGTGTCCGTAAAGAAGTTCCACCGGGGCTGGTCGCCGAGGTTGAGCCCGAGGAAGGAGAAGTCGACATCTATGAGGTTGGGATCCAGCTTGCCGGCAAGACCGGACTGGACGAGATCCCAGTTGTCGTGAACGAGCTTTGTGAGCTTGATCTCCACATAGGCGTCGGCACGGGCGGGAATCTCATAGAGACCCTGCTCGACAAAAAAGTTCTGCAGCGTGGCGACAAAGTCCTCTGCCACAAACATCATCCTGGTGAGAGGCTGACGGATCACGCTGTAGAGCGCGATCAGGATGGGGAAGGGGATCAGGGACCAGAGACAGCCCGACATGGGGTTGACGCCTTCCTCACGATAGAGCTTCTGCATCTCGGAGTTCAGCTTCTGCGGGTTCCCCTCATGCCGGCGCTGCAGTTCCTGAATCTTGGGCTGCAGACGGGTGGACCGCATCATGCTCTTCTTGCTCTTGGCCATGAAGGGGGTCAGAATCAGGTTGACCGCGAGGGCAAAAAGGATGACCGCCCAGCCATAGCTTCCGGTCAGGTTATATAACCAGATCATCAGCCATGCAAAGGGTTTGGTGATAGTCTTCCACATGGTGTGTTCCTCAAATCTTCTGCGGTTCCGTCACGGAACCGGATCATAGTACTGGTGCTTCCCGTGATAAAAGGGATGGCACCTGCAGATGCGCTTCAGCGCGAGCCAGCCGCCCTTCAGGGCGCCGTATTTCTCGATGGCTTCCAGCGCATACTGCGAGCAGGTTGGGATGAAGCGGCAGCAGGGGGGACGGGCGGGGGAGATGTATTTCCGATAAAAGCGGATCAGTGCGAGAAGAAGCTGCTTCACGGCTGCACATCCTCCGTGATCAGGCGGAGTTGCCTGCAGCTCTGCAGCACATCCGCTTCCAGCCGGCGGTAATCTGCAGTGACGGCACGGGACCGTGCTACGACGATCAGATCATAGCCCTGTGCGAGCCGATTCTGATTGAGCCGGACGATCTCCCGGAGACGTCGGCGGATCCGGTTCCTGACCACCGCTTTGCCGAGCTTTTTGGACACGGTATAGCCGCAGCGGTTATGACCGAGCCTGTTTTTTCGGCAGTAAACCACGGCGCAGGGGCTCACCGCTCGCTTTCCGCGGGTGTAGAGCCTGCGGAAATCACTGTTGAGCTTCAGACTGAAGGCGGGATCCAAACCAGATCACTCCCTGCATGGGCAGAAACGCCAAAAGGGCGGATCTCGCCGCCCTGAAAAGCACTTCCGTTTGCCCCATTCCTGCTCATACGGCCTGAAAATCAGGCGCTGAGTTTTGCTCTGCCTTTTGCTCTGCGGCGGGCAAGAACCTTGCGGCCGTTCGCAGTGCGCATTCTCTTGCGGAAGCCGTGCTCCTTGCTGCGCTGGCGCTTCTTGGGCTGATAGGTACGAAGCATTTGTGTGCACTCCTTTCAAACATGATACTCAACATCCTCCGCCGAAGCGGAAAAAGTAGTTGACAGATAAAGAATACCGGGGCCGTCCTTTGTGGAACAGCCCCGGTATTATAGCGTAAAAGATACCGGTATGTCAACAGAAATTTTCAGCGGAGCAGGTCGGCTTTCGCGATGATAAATTCCCGCAGCCAGTCGCCGGCCTCCTCGTTGCGAAGCGCGAAGTCGATGATTGCCTCGAGATAACCCTTGAGGTTCCCGGTGTCATAACGGCGGCCTTCAAAGTCCACACCGCACATTGGTTCGTGGCGAACCAGCTCCTTCATACCGTCGGTGAGCTGAATCTCGTTGTTGCGGCCGGGGGCCGTGTGCTCAAGAATATCAAAGATGGCCGGCGTCAGAACATAGCGGCCGAGGATGGCATAGTTGGAGAATTTCTCCGCCAGGGTGGGTTTTTCGTTCATGTCTGTGATCCGGTAAACACGATCGGAAAGTTTATCGGTCATCAGGACGGAGGAATACTTCACAATCAGCTCATCGGATACTTCGTGGATTGCAACGGCGCTGCACGAATTGGCTTCGGAGGCCATAACGAGCTGCTTGAGAACGGGGGTCTCGCCCAGCATGATGTCATCGCCGAGCAGTACGGCGAAAGGCTCGCTGCCGACAAAGCTGCGGGCTCTCCAGACTGCATGGCCGAGGCCCTTGGTCTCCTTCTGGCGCAGAAAGAGCACGTCCGCCATGTCTGCAACGGCACGGATGGTGCGGGCCTCCTTCTCCTTGCCGTCCTTCAGAAGGCGTTCTTCCAGATCCGGGGCGTAGTCGAAATAATCCTCGATAGGGGATTTGCCGCGGTTGGTGATGATCAGGATCTGCTCAACGCCGGCGGCGACAGCCTCTTCGACAATGTACTGGAGAACCGGTTTGTCCACCAGGGGGAGCATCTCCTTCGGAATGCTTTTGGTGTTGGGCAGAAGCCGCGTACCGAGGCCGGCGGCGGGTATAATTGCTTTTCTGACTTTCATGGATATGCACCTCTTAATGATTGTACTTGCGGATGATACCTGACTGGATTCCTGCAGGATGAGCTGTGCCTTCTGCGGCGGATGCATCCACAACAGCGGCGGTCTTGCGATCAGTTCTCCTCCGGCGGGCGATGGGAGAACTCACAGCCGCAGTAGTTCTGCCGGTAGATACCGTATTCTGTACAGAGCTGCTGAGAGCGGAGCTCGCGGCCGCGTTTTTTGAATTCGGAAGGGAGCCAGTTCACGCCGTACTCTGCGGCAAAGGCCTCGCCGAGGGCGTTGATGCGGACAGGGTCCTTGTGACGGGAGAGAGTCAGGGTGCTGCAGAAACAGTCAAAGCCGTGTGCTTTCGCGAGACGCGCCGTCTCCCTGAGCCGGAGCCGGAAGCATTCGGTACAGCGCCTGCCGCCCTCCGGTTCCCCCTCCAGCCCGCGGACTGCGGTATACCAGGGGTCGCTCTCGCGGGGAAGAATCAGAACGGCGACACGGTCCTTCAGGCCCATGGCCTCAATCAGCCGGAGCTGGGCTTCCAGACGCCGGTCAAACTCCTCCTGAGGCCAGATGTTGGGGTTGTACCAGAGCAGGGTCACAGCATAGTACTGTACCAGATACTCAAGCACCGGTGCGGAACAGGGACCGCAGCAGCTGTGGAGCAGAAGACGGGGGCGGCTGTCCCCCTGACGGAGAATGATCTCATCCAATTCCTGTTGATAGTTACGCTTCATAAGAGAAGTATAGCATACAGTTTGAAAAAAAGCCACAGCTGCTTTTGAAAAATTCTCGGACAACAGAGCCCAGCCGCCTTGACGGGTACTTCCCGATTGTTTATAATACCGTTATCCGATACACCGGCAGCGTCATTCTATGCGAAGGAGTTTTACAAGATGGACGACCGAACCAGCAAACAGAACTATTACCTGGATATTGCAGACGCCGTTCTGGAGCGATCCACCTGTCTGAGACGAAAGTACGGGGCCATCATCGTACGGAACGATGAGATTATCTCCACCGGCTACAACGGCGCACCGCGCGGAAGAAAGAACTGCTCTGACCTCGGCGTATGTACCCGCGAAACGCTGCATATTCCGTCGGGCGAGCGCTATGAACTCTGCCGCAGCGTACACGCGGAGGCCAATGCGATCATCTCCGCCTCACGCCGGGACATGATCGGTGCGACGATCTATCTTGTCGGCCGCGACGCAAGGACGGGCGAACTGCTCTCTGATGCGATGAGCTGCAGCATGTGCAAGCGCCAGATCATCAATGCCGGGATCGCCAGTATCGTGATCCGCACGAGCCCAACCGAATACCGCACAATTCCGGTGAACGACTGGATCGAGAATGACGATTCCGTTTTCAACCTGCTATGACAGAGTGACGTCCCCAAATCTCAGGATAACGAAAAGACACAGGAGGAAACATCATGAGCAAAAACCTGATCTACTGCTATTCCGGCTCCGGTAACTGCCTTGACATCGCAAAAAACATTGCAAAGGTCCTGGGCGATACCGATATCGTGATGATGCGGAGCTTCCCGGCGGTCACGGATGCGAGAAACGCCGAGCGTGTCGGCTTTGTGTTTCCCTGCTACGCGGGAGGCCTGCCCGGAAACGTCGAACAGTATGTCAAGACCGTCACCATGGGGCCGGACACCTACCGCTTCGGAGTGGTGAGCTATTCCGGATATCCGGGTGTCGGCCTGAAGAAAATCAGCGACATTGTCCGCCTGGACTACTGGACGGGGATCTCGCATCACTGCAGCTGCATCTGGCTTTTCCCGCACAGGCTGATGGTTCCGACGCTTTCGGTGAAGGGAGCGCAGAAACGCTCGGAGAAGCTTGCGAAGAAGGCGGCGGAGGAGATCGCTGCAAAGAAGAAACTCGACGGAGAGCCAGGTGCATTTTTCCTGAACGCACTGGAGGCGAAGGCCTGGCCCGCCCTGTCGAAGAAGAAGGCCGAGAAGCTTACCTCGGATGAACAGTGTATTTCCTGCGGGCTGTGCGAGAAGCTGTGTCCCGCCGGAAACATCCGTATTGTCGACGGCCGCCCCCAGTTTGGGAAAAACTGCATCGGCTGCCTGAGCTGCCTGCAGTACTGCCCGGCGAAAGCCATCAATATGGGCGGCGTGACGCTGAAGCGGGAGCGGTATCACAACCCGAACACACCGGCTCCGGAGCTCATGAAAAAAGTAATTCATATTGACTGATTGAGACCCTCTGACAGGAAACGCCGCCCAAAAAGGGCGGCGTTTCCTGTATGGGGAATGATCCCGGGCTGAAGAGAACTGCTTCAGGCTGGGGTTCGTCCCGAAACGGTGAGCTGCAGCCATCCGCGACCGGGTACGGTATTATCACTTCAGGGTGAACTGCATGAGTACGGGATTATGATCGGAAAATTCAAAGCCCAGATCGAGGGTCTCAACCGAGGTGACCGACACGTTCGGCGAGACGATGAAGCCGTCGATGGTATAATACTGCGTGTTCACTGTGTCAGAGGGGTTATAGGGCTGATTCAGGAGCCGGCAGGTCGGGACGTTGAGGTCATATGCGAAGCCGAAGCCCTCCGGCAGAGAAGAGGTCTCCAGATCGGTTGGCAGCCAGAGCTCCGGATGGGTATTGGGCCAGACGTTGTTGCCGCCCGGGAAGATCTGATTAAAGTCGCCGCCGGCCACAACGTAGTTCCCTTTCTCATACTCTGTCTGCAGATAGTCCATCAGCTGGCGGGTCTGAGCAGCCTTTCCCTCACCGTCATCGTAAGCCTCCAGATGGAGGTTGACAAGGACGAGCTCCTGTTCAGTTCCTTCGATCGGGATATGGGTGACCAGGAGGCAGCGCTTGAGATTCGCAGTGCTGAGGGGCCAGGAGAAGGGACAGGGGAGCGCAATGCGATCGGCAGTGGCAATTTCATAATCGGTCGTTGTGAAAAGCCCGCTGTGGACTTTTCCCATGGGAGGGAAGGGAACAGGTACAAAGGGACAGGAATAATTCATGGCATAGGCTGAGAAGCTGCGGGCGAGAGGAACGGTTTCGTCGATCCCGTAGGTGCGCGAGGAGTCGGAATCCACCTCCTGCAAAAGGACCAGATCAGATGCGGTGTTCTCAATCGATAATCCAATCCCGCGGAGATAGCTGTCGACGGTATCCCTGTCACCGGGCCGGGCTCTCGTCCCACCGTCCATGAAGAAATCCTCATCCTTACCGAGGCCGGCGTAGCCGATGTTCCAGCTCAGAACGCGAATCTCGTCCCAGGGGAGAGGCGCCGCACTGTCTGAGGTGCCGCGGATCTCGAGTGTCTCGACGGGGGCAGGTCTGAACTCTGTCACGGTCAGAAAGCCCGCAAGCCCCACGAAAGCGACTATAACGACGAGGACAAGAATGAGAAGAATTTTGATAAAACGTTTCATAGCGGTCCTCCAAACTGTTGATTCTACATGGATTGTACCATCTTTCGGAGCCGATGGCAAGCAATATTCGTTCAAACTGTCCTGTTGTAAAAAGTGCGGAATAAGGGTATAATTCCTGTGATTTTCCAGAAAAGGCGGGATAAGTTCAATATGCTGAATTACGATAATGTCAGACGGGCAGATCCGGAGATCTACGAATCCATGATGAGGGAGCTTCACCGGCAGCAGGACCATATCGAGCTGATTGCCTCGGAGAACTTCGTCAGCGAAGCTGTCATGGAGGCCATGGGGAGCCATCTTACCAACAAGTATGCGGAAGGTTACCCCGGCGCCCGTTATTACGGCGGATGCGAATATGTGGACGAGGTGGAGCGGATTGCCATCGAACGTGCCAAAACCATCTATGGCGCGGAACATGTGAACGTGCAGCCGCATGCAGGATCTCAGGCTAACGTGGCGGTCTATCTGGCCCTGCTGAAGCCGGGTGATACCATCCTGGGGATGAATCTCTCGGACGGCGGGCATCTGACACACGGTTCCAAGGCATCGATCTCGGGAAAGTATTTTCATGCGGAATCCTACGGGGTCAGCCGGGAGACAGAACGCATCGACTACGATGCGCTGGCGGCAAAGGCGGAACAGGTAAAGCCGAAGATCATCATCGGCGGTGCGAGCGCCTATTCACGCTTTATCGATTATAAGAGGATGCGCGAGATTGCCGATTCGGTGGGAGCGTACCTGATGGTGGATATCGCCCATGTGGCGGGACTGATTGCCGGCGGCGTGCATCCGAGCCCTGTGCCCTGGGCCCACGTGGTGACGACGACGACCCATAAGACCATGCGCGGCCCGCGCGGTGCGCTGATCCTCTGCAAGGAAGAGCTCGGGAAGAAGATCGACAGCGCGGTTTTCCCCGGATCTCAGGGTGGTCCGCTGATGCACGTGATTGCGGCGAAGGCGGTAGCACTGAAGGAAGCCATGCAGCCGGAGTACCGGCTTTATCAGCAGCAGGTTGTGAACAACGCGGCGGCACTGGCGGCTTCTCTGCAGAAGCAGGGGATCCGTTTGGTCACGGGCGGAACAGACAACCATCTGATGCTGGCAGATGTGTACAGCTGCGGACGGACCGGAGCTGAGGTTCAGCAGCTTCTGGACGAGGCGCACATCACAGCGAACAAGAACAGCATTCCCTTTGATACGCTGTCTGTCAAAGAGACCAGCGGGATGCGCTTCGGCTCTCCCGCAAGCACAACCAGAGGGATGAAAGAGGCCGAGATGACCCGGATCGGAGAGCTGATCGGATGCCTCGTCCGGGAAGGAAAAGAGGCCGTTCCTGCGGTGCGGGAAGAAGTGATTGATCTGTGCCGCCGCTTTCCGCTCTATCCTGAGCTGTGATGAGAACAGGCAGAGCAGCGGGAGCCGGCAGCCTGGCTGCTGTCCTCCTGAGTGCGGTGTTGCTTACGGGATGTCTGGGGCCTGCCACACCGGCAGATCAGCAGGAGGGAAAGCCCGCCGTTGCCGAGACAGCAGCACCTGTGGCGGCGACACCCGATCCCGTTGAGGCGGAGCGCAGCCGACGCCTGGAAGAGGCTCAGGACGGGTTCCTCTGGGAGGATGGGTATCTCTATGCCATCGATAAGGAAGGAAACCTGCTGAGAGACAGTTCGGTCGGCGTCCTGTATTTTGCTGAAGACGGGCGCTATACCAGCGGAGATGAAAAACTGGACGAGCTGGTCGCAGAGGCGATCCGGGAGAACACCGACAGCACAATGAGGCGCAAGAAAAAGCTCCGGACCATGTACGAGTATACCCGGGACAACATTAAGTATGTTGGTTTCGGCAACCATGACCTGAGCGGAAAGCCTGCCCACGGGCCGGAAGGCTGGATGGCGGAGAACGCCGTCAAAGCCCTGGAAGAAGGGGTGGGTAACTGCTACCACTTCGCGGCGATGTTCACGGCGCTTGCCAGAGGACTTGGGTATCAGGCCTATGCGACGGCAGGGATCGTCGGATCGATGGATGATCCCCATGCCTGGGTTGAGATCGTGGATGAAGATGGCGCCGTATGGTTCTGCGACCCTGAGATCGAATACAGGAAGCTTCTGTGGGAGCTGAAGTCGCCGGATCTGTTTTACAGGAGCTGGGAGGACATTGAGGTCGATACCGGGCTGAACTACCGGAGATCCCTCAATCCCTTCGAGGCAGAGGGCGTCTTTCAGGAGAAGTGAGAGCACAGGAGCCGGGATGCCGGCCCTGTACGTCAGGCTTCAATGAGGCTGTCTCTCCGGGGCTGCTTCTCTGTCAGTGCTTCCCCGGGAGGGCTACCCGGCTGCCGTTTCTGAAAAGATGAAGAATTGCCGTACGCGATGTACGTCGGTACGACAGCGACAGACGACAGCGGCAATTTTGCGAGAGATAGAGATATAGAGCAGATCACAGCAGAGAACAGAATAAGGAATAATGAGAAAACAGCAGGAGAGACCGAAATCTTCCTGCTGTTTTTTCTGTCCGGACGTTTCTGGCTGCGTTCAGCGCTGTGGGCGCTGCGCTTCCTGCTGTGCCTTCTTCAGTTCTTCCTCTTCGAGGACGCGATAGGCAACCTTTCCCACAAGGGTCTTAGGCATATCATCCCGGAACTCAATGTCGTAGGGAACAGCGTATTTTGCGATGTGTTTCCTGCAATAGGCCATGAGCTCGTCTTTCGTCTCCTGTGTCTGGGGTGTGCCGGGGACGAGCTTGACAAAAGCCTTGACCTTCTGCATCTTGTAGGGATCGGGAACCCCGATGACACAGCTCATCTGTACCTTCTCATGGGCGTCAAGGATGTTCTCAAGCTGACCGGGGTAGACGTTGTATCCGGAGGTAATGATCATACGTTTTGCGCGTCCGCGGAAATAGATGAATCCCTCATCGTCCATGGTGCCAAGATCACCGGTATATACCCAGGTCAGTCCGTCCGCATGATGACGAAGGGTATTTGCAGTCTCCTCCGGGTGCTTCATATACTCGGCCATGACGGTAGGTCCGGCAAGCAGAATCTCGCCCTCCTCTCCGTAGGGGAGCTCCCGGTCCGTGCCCGGTTCGACAATCTTGATATAGGTGTCGGGGAAGGGAATGCCGATGCTGCCCTCTTTATGCCGGGCAGGCGGTGTCAGACAGCAGGCGGTGACGGTCTCGGTCGTGCCGTATCCTTCCCTGACCTGGACGACGGCGTTATGCTCATATAGAAACTTGTCAAACTTCTTTTTCAGCTCGATGCTGAGGCTGTCACCGCCGGAGAAGACACCCTTCAGACAGCTGAGATCCGCTCCGTCCATGCTCTTAAGACGAAGGAGCGCCTCATAGAGGGTGGGCACGCCGGCGATGAAATTGCAGCGGTATTTGATAATGAGTTTGGCATAGCTTTGTGCGGTGAAACGGGGTACCAGAATGCAGCGCCCTCCCTGTGAGAGCATGGTGTGGATGCAGACGCCGAGGCCGAAACCGTGAAAGAGCGGCATGGCGGCGAGCATTTTGTCGCCGACGTGGAACATGGGATTGGCCGCAACCACCTGCTGACCGAGGGCATTGAAGTTCCTGTTTGTGAGGACGATCCCTTTGGTGGTACCTGTTGTACCGCCGGAGTAGAGAATAACGGCGGGGTCATCGGATTTTCGTTCCACCCTGTATTTATAAAAGCACGCGTTGGAGAGCCGCATAAACTGCTTCCAGCGGATGACAGGAGCATCTTTGGGAATCCGCTTGATTTTCCGGCCTTCCGTGAGCATATAGCCTGCTCTGACAGGTTTGGAAAGTGCATCTTTGACAGAGGCGATGATGATGTTGATGACGCCGGTATTGGCACGGATGCTCTCAAATTTATGGTAAAACTGGTCGAGCGTGATCGCTGTGACGGACTCGGACTCGTTGAGATAGAACTCGATCTCTTTCTCTGCGGAGAGGGGATGGATCATGTTGGCGATTCCACCAATCAGATTGACAGCGTAAAACATATAGATCGCCTGCGGGCAGTTCGGCATGGCAATGGTGACCTTGTCGTTCTCGCGCACGCCGATGGTCTTGAGCGCACGGGCACAGCGCTCGATTTCTCTGATCATCTGCCGATAGGTAGTGGATCTGCCCATAAAGTCAAAGGCAACGTTGTTCGGGTATTGCTCCGCAATATCTGCGACCTTGTCGAACATGGAGCCTTCATAGTAATCAAGATGCGCGGGGATTTCTCCCATCTGTTCCAGCCAGGGGGTTCTGGCGGTGATTGTTTCCATCAGGTCCGGTTTCCTTCCTTCTGTCATTACTTAAAATCGTATCCGCTCGGTTCATTCAGCGGACGGTCCAACAGCTCAGGGTGTGCAAAGATATGCTTCACCAGCTTGAGACTGCGGGCAAAATAGAAGCCGTCGGCGATACGCTCGTCCAGTGTGGCGCCGATATCGACCACATCGCGGATCTGCTTGCTTCCGTCGGGCATGATACGCTCTTCCTTGTGGATGGTGCCGATGGTGACCATGATGCTGTTGGTGCCGTAATTGTTCAGGTGGTGATAGACAGCCGGAGCCTGGATACTGCCGAGATTGGAAAGGAAGACGCTGGAATAGTTCGGGTCTCCATCGGTCAGTGCTTTCGGATTCACACCCCAGAAGTCCAGCCAGCGGACAATACGGAGAATCAGCATCAGAAGCAGCCTGGGGATCTTTGCAAAGCTGTCGATGAGCGAGTCGATCCCTCCGTTGGAGCTTTCGCTTTTACGTGTCTCCTGCACTTCTCCGGCGATCTTATAGCTCATGCTGTCCAGAGTTTCATCCGCCTCCGGTACGAAAAACATCAGTGCTTCCTCAGCATTGTCCTGGAAACGTCGCTTGGCGACAAAACCGAGACTGATCTCATAGCGCTCATACATACGGCGCCCCTGAACAAAGCGGTTCATCTTCGGGCGCTCTGTAACCATCCGCGCAACGGACATGATCAGAGCGTGGAAAACGGTGGTTTTGTAATCAGGGTGTAAAGCGTTTTTTGCCTCGAGATACGGAAGCAGCTCAGTGATGTCAAAGCTGTCCTTCATGAAGACTTCGCAGTCGGTCCGATTCGGCAGAATATGTGCCATGATCGTCTGGAGTCCGGGTACATCCCTCACCCAGCGACCGTCCCGCCGGTCACCCCAGTGTTTCTTTCTCTTTTCCTGTGCCATCTCTTTCTTATTCTCTTTCCTTTTTTACAAAATACACTGTTACTGAAAACAGGGGAGATTGTACCCTATTCCGAAGTAAAACACAATCGGTAAAATGAACAGAATACATGAAACCAAATAAAAAATCTCTTCTCCGAAGAGAAGAGATGATCTGAGTTGGGATTGAAAAACTGTCTGTCTGACAGACCGGAGTGAATGAAAGTACCGACGGTTTCTATACCTGACGGAAAAATCGAGAGATAACGAGCCGCTGCAGAGCCTTTTCATCCGGATAGAACTCTTCATGTGTTGTGGCTTCGTTATAGATTGCGTTCCCTTCCATTTCGACAATCCCATCATATCGGTAGGTCTTCAGCTGATCTGCCAGCTTTGCAAGCTCATCTGTTATCAGATCGGACGTTGCATACTCAGAGAGAGTATTTGCAAGCGTGAGAGAGAAACGGTCGCTCTCGTTCAGCTTCCGCATCATCTGCTCATAGAGGCCGGAGATAAAGATACGCTGCCGAGACATTCTGCTCACATTTGAGCCGTCGGAAACACTCATGCGGGCACGCACAAAATGAAGTGCCTGATCACCCTGAAGACGGACGTCTGTTCCCTCAATAAAGGCGGGATCGGCATTCGTCAGGTCCTCGTCAATATGGACTGTCACACCGCCTACAAGGTCGTTCAATACTGGTATGGCGTCCATCGTGACAGCAAAGAAATGCTCAATTGGAACACCGTACAGAAGACGGGAAACCGTCTCGGCGACATTTCGACAACTGTCCTTTCCGCCTGAGCCGAAACTGTAAGCGAGGTTGAGCTGGCGGTTTACTGTACCGTAGCGTACTCCGTTAACTCCGATTTCAGGGATATCCACCATGGTATCACGGTTCAGGTGTATGGCGGAATAGCTCTGATGGCCTTTATCGACAATCATCAGCATCAGAAAATCTGCCTGCAGATTGTTATAAAGATTTGTCTCACTGGCGTTGATGGTGGACTGCAGCTCATCTGTACCCATAATGAGGTAGGTGTCAAGGTCGTCACGGAGCCTGTAGTCGGCACCCTCAAAAGAGAGCTCAACCCGCTCTACCGGAGATTCATCGGTATAGGCTTCCGTTTTCTGCCGATCCTCATGCGCCTGCCAGAAATATAAACCAAACAAGCCCGCCCCGATCACCGCCAATAAAAGGACGATGACCGGGGCGGAGGCGTTCGATTTTTTCCCGTGTTGTCGTCTACCGGACATTAAGCGGCAGGAGACTCAACAACGCGAATAACCTCGGCTGCAATACCGGCGCTGGGGAAAGTAACCTTGCCGTCGATAGGCTCAAGAACCACAACCTCAGTGGAACCCTCGGCGATAAAGAGAACGCAAACAAGATTTGCAAGTTCTTCCTCGGTATAGGTCTTGACACCCTTGGTGACACCGAACCAGCCAGTGATTTCGACTTCTTCCTCACCGGCGAGCTCAGCAACTTCCTCGTTGCTCTTCGGGTTGTTGCTCAGTTCGTCAACAAGGTCCTTGACCTCTTCGGGGATCTCGGGATTGGGATCGATCTGAGCTTCCTCTTCAGGCGGAGTGCCGGGACCGGGATCGGGAATGTCAAACTCGCTCTGGCTGCCGGCAAAGGCAACAGCGGAGAGAGAGCAGACGATCAGAACCGCAAGGAGAATTGAGATCGCTTTCTTCATGCTTGTTTCCTTCCTTTCTTTCATCCTCAATTGGGATTGAATAATATATGCCAAACGGTCTCAGCGGACCAGTTTAGCCACAACCAAAAACCTGTGATCAGAATTGGAACTCAGCCCGGTGGAAAAAACCAGAAGCCGGTCGTCCTCTGTCACGGATACACTCTCATCAAACTGATGAAGAAGAGTGCGGTAACTGTGGAGCCTGTCCCAGAAAACAGGAATCTGTGAAACGTCCTCAAAGCATCGATACTGATTCAGAATGTGAGGATTCTCATATTCTGTAGCACCTATAACCTGATATCTCAAAACACCATTTTTATTATATACCAAAACAACATCAAATTTCAAGAGGGAATCGCTGCTTAAGAAATATTTTTCCAACTGCCCCAGTCTGGCAGCCGACTTGCGCCCGTAAATCACCGTGACAGGGTCGCTGAAGTCGTTGCTGTTGTATTTGGACTGCGTAATCAGACAGCCGAGAGAATCTTCTTCACCGTCTACAGAATGAGAGAGATAGTAGTCCGTGTCCTCTGTACTACTCTGCAGAAGCGGAAAATTTACATTTGTTCCCGGGATATAGACCCAAGCATAGATGTCCGGATTTTTTTTCTGAAGTGCCGGGAAGTTTACCGGATTGCGCTCCAAATCAAGGTTCTTCTCAACCTTCTCGGCGGTGTCCAACACCAGGGAGGATGCGGGTCTCGAAAAATACAGGTAACAGGCCGTGCCGCAAAGCAGAAGCAGAACGCAAACGAGAACAAGGACCAAAGCGATGTTTCTTCTCATATCCCTGCCTCCGAGAGAAGATCGTATCCGAGGTCATCGATCTCGTCCAGAACAGTCTGACCAAGATGCTTCCGAATCACGTTGACGGCTTCGTCCATTCGCGGAGCACGGGATTCGGTGTTATGGCAGTCTGTACCGAGAAGATGGATTCTGCCTTCCTTCAGAAGTTTTAAAGCCTTGCGCTTTGTCCTGAACGGGAGAAAGAATTCCGCATTGGACTGCATCAGAATACCGAGGTCGAGAAAATCATCCCAGACGGAAACCGGCTGATCATAGTAGTAGCGCTCGATATGAGCCAGCATAAGAGTGAACTCTCTGCTGTGGGCAAGTTCTCTCACTTCACGGATATAGTAGTCCTGCCAGGGTTCAAAAGGCATCTCCAACAGAAGAATGTCAGTGCCTTCGATGCACAGCTTTGGAAGAGCTTCCATATGACTGATTCCCGGAAAATAGAGAACCTCTGCTCCGAGAAGAATGGTAGGGCTGTCAGGGGGAAGAACCGAAAGAAGCTTGTCATAAGCTTCCTGTCGGCGAAAGAGAAAACGCTCCGGACTGCGCTGTGTCGCGTAAAAATGGGAGGTCGCTACAATGGTGTCAATCCCCTGACGGGCCTGGGCGGAAATCATCGCGAGACTCATCTCCACATTCCTGCTTCCGTCGTCGATCCCCGGGAGAATGTGGCAGTGAAAATCAATCATTCAGATAAGAATCGTCCGAAATCTCTGCAGAAATATCCTCATATGAGGTTCCTGATTTAGCAGATGTCTCATTGGAAGTGGGAGAAGGCGCTGATGTGTCAAAGCTCTCCACGGCAGCATCCAGAAAAGCCTTCTCCTTATGACCGGAGGTGGAAGAAGATGCACTGTCGTAGCCATAGCCGTAGCCGTAGCTCTTGCCGTACTTTCCGTATTTCTTATATGAAGTTTCTCCGACGTTTGCATCGGTCATTACGAAGCCAAGGAATTTTGCATTCAGCTTCTCGACCTGGTACATACAGGCGCTCAGCCCTTTTTTATCGATATAATTCTGTCGTACGACAGCAATCAGACCGTCGGTCCACTTGGAAATGACCAGTGCATCCGAGACAATATTAACCGGAGGAAGATCCAGAATAATGAAGTCAAAGACATCGGAATACCGCTCCAGAAGCGCATGCATGCGCTCGGAGCCGAGAAGCTCGGAGGGATTCGGAGGGATGTCGCCGGCGGGAAGGATATACCAGTTATCGAAGAATTCAGATTGCCGCAGACAGTTGCGCTCGGAATTCAGACCGGCGAGCAGATTGGACAGGCCGGGAGAAAGGTGGATATTCAGCTTGGAGGCTACGCTTGAAAGACGCATATCCCCGTCGATCAGCAGAACCTTCTTGCCGGACTGAGCAAAGGTGTAAGCAACATTAATAGCTGTAGTGGACTTGCCTTCGCCACGGGTGGAACTCGTCACGCCGAAAATCCTGCACTCTTTCTCGGGGAGAGAGAAGAGCAGATTGGTACGGAGCAGCTTGTAGGCTTCCGCAGCCGCAAAGCTGAGTCCGTCACAGATCATTCCACGCTCCAGCTCCTGCTGACGGGTGACCTTTGAAGCGGAAGGTTTAGCCGGTGCTTTTTCTTTCCGTGCCATTACGCGACACCGCCCTTCGTTTTGGATTTCCCGTTGGAGCCGTAATAGCCGTATCCGTACTTCTTCGGGGATTTCGCAGTCAGATCGGGAATTGTGGCGAGCACAGGATACTGATAGTTCTGAAGGAGATAATCCTCATCGTGAATGATATCGTCCATAAAGTCAATAAGAACCACGATACCGGAGCAGAGAACCATGCCCAGGAGAAGTCCGACTGCGGCGTATTTAATATAACTGGGGGATACGCGCTCATGCGGGGTAACGGCATAGTCAACCAGCTCCACAGAGCTGTTGGCAACAATGTCAGAGATCTTGTCCGGGAGAATTGCAGCGATGGTGTTGGCAATCGCACGGGCTTCCTCGGGATTCTCAGAAGTGACGATTACTTCAAAGAGGCCTGTGGAGTTGACTGCTTTGGCATCGATCATCTTCCGAAGTTCCTGATAGGTATAATCCACCTTGCTCTGTTCAAGGACCTGCTCCATATTGGAGCGGGACTGCAGAATCGCAAGATAGGTCTCAACCAGATCGGAAGCGGCGCTGAGCTCGCCGGTGCTGATACGCACAGCGCTGCTGAGAGAAATGGAACTGTTGTTGACATAGAACAGAGCGTTTGCCTCATACTTCGGAGTCACGAAGAACCTGGCATATGAAAACAGCAGCGCGGCAAAAAGAATGCCGACCAGTAGAATCAGTACAACGTGTTTCCAGAGAACCCGGATAACCTGACCGAGGTCGATATATTCTTCATCGTCTTCTCGTTTAATCATCTTGAATCACTTTTCCTCCCGGTCCTTTTTCTGTGCGACATTGTACTGGGCATAGAGAGAACGGATCTGAGCCTCCAAAGAAGCAATCTCAGATTCGAGCTTGCTGCGTTCCTGCTCCAGCTCTGCCTGAAGAGTAACATTGTCAGACGCCGCATTCAGGTGGTATGACCGTGCTGCATCGAAGTTGACCGAACGGAAACGCGGAAGCAGCAGCTCCTGCGCCGGAGTCAGAGCGTCCTTATACATCTCCTGGAGAACATCGTGAACCTGATCCTTATCGTTGGTGTCGACATACATATACGGAGTCGGACCGACGGTCTCATAGTCCTTCAGCGGATCGTCATCATATACCCAGCCGGCCTTGGTCCAGCTGTCCATAATCTCAAGGAAGGACGTAGCTTCCTTACTCTCGATGTTCTTGTTCTTGGTCTTATCCCAGATCTCATTCAGCTTCATCGTGAAGCAGAGGTTGCCTCCGTCGGTGCGGCCAAGCAGCTCAAGATCCGTGGGAGCACCGGTGTAATACCAGGGCATACTGTAAGTAAACCACAGGGGACCGGTCACATCTGTGACAGTCTGGCTGCGCCCGTCAGGCCCCGGAAGAATGACTGTCGTAATACCGCACTCGATCAGCATCTCATCCATGCTGCTGTCATAGAATGCCGAAGATGAAGTCTCAGGGAAGTAGATGGACGTGGGGGCCGGAATCCCATAGCTGTCAAGATTTCTGCAGAACGACTCAAACTGGGACGGAAAATTCCCCCAGGGGGTGTCATACATGATACAGGTACCCCAGCCATCCGAGCACAGACGGGCAACTTCCTCGGCTTTCAGACGGTTGGTGAAGTTCGGAAACTCCGTATAGGAGAGACCCAGCACGCCCACGACACCGTGGTCGCGCATGATAGGATAAACCTCTGAGAAGATCTGGTAGTCGAGCGTCGTAAAAAGAATCTCAACCGTGCTGTAATCGCGCATCTTGAGAGCATACTGGGTATCCAGACCGGCAAGCTCCGATTCCAGGGCTTCCCGCTCTCGCTCCAGAGGTTCCACCTCGGTGTACAGATTGCGCATTTTTTCATCCTCGGCATGCTCCATGCGGATGAGATAATATCCGCCGACGGCCATGATGGCCAGAACAAGAAAAAGACCAATAAACTTTTTCACCGTCATTATCACTCTTTCCAACGACAAAATCAAAAAATCAAGACTCGTGCGGAATAAAAATAAACCTGAATTATTCACGACAAGGTTAGAAGAAGGCCGAACAGTGCGTAAACACTGAAGAAAAGCAAAAAATGAGCTTTCACCCAAAAGATGAAGCCCATTGGTATAGGAAAGGGACTTCAAATTTGGTATAATGCAGTT
>JAILFJ010000174.1 GCA_024697625.1 Oscillospiraceae bacterium | reverse complement strand
ATCAGATCCTTGATGAGACAGAAGAAGCAGACGGTTCCATCCTGGTCCACGTCCGCAAGCAGTACAACGACAAAGCAGATGTTTCCGAATACTTCGCGTAAAGGAAAGGCCGCCTGACAGATCAGGCGGTCTTTCCTGTCGCGTCATAATAAAAGGGGGTGGGGGAAAGCGGACTCCGTTTTGCCGAAGAATGGCAGTCAAGCCCGGTTGTGCACACGCGCTCATTTCCTCTTCTTTATTTCGTCTGCTCAAAAAGCCAGTCCCTTACCGCTTCAATCTTGTAAGCATAGTCGAAAGATGTCATATGTTCTCCAGCGCCCATCATGGCGGTCTGGCCTTCTGCAAGAGTGGTCCCCTCTGTGAACGTCACAAAGTTTGCGCTGTTTCTTTCGCTCAGCATGGCTTTTACCATTTCACTCTGCCCCTCATCCTGGGCGCCCCACTCGCTGTGGCTGTAAGAGGCGCCATCCGCATCAAACATTTCCAGCAGTTCAGCCTGCCCGGCGGATGCCTTCGGATCTCCGGCGGAAACAATATAGAAGAACGGCTTCTCTTCCAATCCTTTCAACACACTCACATCCCACTGGCTGCCGACGAAGAGATATGCCGCAAAAAAGGCTGGATATGCCGTGCTGAGATAAAAGGACGTCATGCCTCCCATGGACTGGCCGATTGTGTAGATCCGGCTCTTATCTATGGAGTACTCCTCTATGAGAGATTCCAGCATCCGCATGGCGAGATCAATCTGGTCAGAGTGATCGCCATTGTCTGTAACAATAGTCTCCGTAAATACTGGAACGACTACAAACGCGGGATGCTTTGCCTGTTCGGCTTCTGTTGCCCAGATCAGGCCGCCCCAGCCCTGTGTAAGGACTGCATCCGTTCCTTTTCCGACTACACTGGAATCCGGGATGAACTGAATCAGCGGATAGGATTGAGCTGGGTCGTAGTTTTCAGGGATATACAGCTGATATTGGAGTGTCGTTCCGTCCTCCTCGTAAGTCATCAGCTGGAATTTCGGAGCAACCTCCGCAATCATCGACTGGAGTTCCGCATCAGATGACTTGTCCACACCGCCTCCACCGCGATTTCCGCCACGCGGGCCATCGGCATAAGCAGAAATACCCGTGCAAAGCAGAGAGAGCACAAGAACAAAAGAAATGATTTTTTTCATGATATAATACCTCTGTTTCTTTAGAATATGGCTTTATTATAGCCGGAAAACCTTTGATTTACCTTAGAATTATACCACTTTTGCGAACGAGATGCCAGCACCATCGCAGTCTGCCACCTCAGACAATTCCATTCGCACCCGAAAAACGGAAATGGCAGGAAACGTCCTAAAATATGAAATATGCGCAGCGATTGTCACGGGCTTTTTGAGTTTGCCGGTTGTGTGTTTGGAGGGTACGTGGAAAGAGGCCAAAGGAATTCTCCCTTGGTCTCTTCTCACTTTCATCTTATGATATCTTCGCCAGCTCATCGCAAGGCAGCTATTCAGTTGATTGTGGAAAAGTATAACGGCACGGTATCTTTTGAAACAAAAGACGGATTTTTCAATGTCAATATTCCCGTAAGTAATAGCGATATCTTCTGCGCATGCCGACAAGGGGGCCAAAACGATAATCGCAATGGCTTGCTCATATTGTTCTTTTGCCTGCGCATGATGCCCCGACTTGAAATAGTTCGAACCGATATTGTTCAGTCGCTTTGCTGTTTCGGTCAACTCTATTATGACGGGCAGGACTTGTCAATTTTCTGCGTTTCTGACAGGCCATGTTGTTGCTGAATCCCGTGCAGTTCCGGTTCTTCCGGTCCCGCACGGGATTGCCTTATTCCGTGTTTTACAGGTCTGCCCTGTCCTTTTGATGAGGATTATCTTCTTGCGGCGTTCTTTCCAGCCAGGCGGCCGAAGGTGACGCTTCTTCCTGCGGCGGCGCCGGCCAGGAGATTCGGATAACTGGTGTCAAAGTAGCCCCCAGAGCAATCGCCTGCAACATAAAGCCCTTCGATTGCGTTTCCGTCCCGGTCCACTGCGTTCATGTCGGTGTTGATGTGAATGCCGTCCAACGTGCAGATGAAGTAGCCTCCGCTCATTCTCACACCCTCGAACGGCGCAGTCCTCATTTCGGAGAGTCTGTACGGTTCTTTTCCGAAGTCTTCGTCCTTCTGCAGGTCATAAAGCTCGTTGTAGCGGTCCACGGTCTTCCTGAAGTTCTCCACAGGCAGTCCGAGCTTTTCGGCGAGCTCTTCGATGGTGTCTGCCCGGACAACAATACCCTGATCACGGTACATGGGCATGAAGGCACTCTCGTTCAGCTCCAGAGGCCAGACCGACTCGGCGCCGTTTTCATGCGGGAACATGCGGCTGCAGCCGTGGGAATCGAAGCGCTGCATGTCGGCGATGTAGTTTGCGTCCCAGACCATCGCATAGGTCATCTTCGGAAGCTTGAACGCGGTGTGCAGGATATGGTCATAGCATCCGGACTCATTGGTAAAGCGGTTGCCTTCCAGGTCCACCTTCAGGAAGGGCTGAGACCCCATCCAGAACAGAACGCCCGGTGTCTCACATCCGACCTGGTTCGGTGCAATGCCGCCGCGGTCAAAGAGCATGCCAGCGTGAGTCTCGTCCATCACGGCCCCGGCCCACAGGCAGGCTTTGATTCCGTCACCCTGACTGCCGGGATAGGAGTAGTTGATGTTGATCATTTTTACTGTCTCCGGCTGGAGCGCTTTCAGCATGTCCATGTTCAGGCTGTAGCCGCCGGTGCAGACAATGACACCCTTTGAGGCGTTGTAACGAACATAGCCTTTTTCGTTCTTTGCGTAGATTCCCGTTACTTTGCTGTCTTCCTTTACCAGGGAGACAAGTGCAGTGCCGTAATGGATTTCAAGACCGAGCTTCTTCCCGTAGTCTTTCAGGACGTTGGCGGTCACACCGTGTTCGCCGAGTGTGTCGCTCATCTGAAGGGAATGGCCGACGTCAAAAATGGGATATCTCACAGCCTCTTTATGGCTGTCTACTTCATGCCGGAAACGCAGACCGGCTTCGGTCAGCCTGTCCGCGTACCAGTCGACAGCCTCGCCGGAATTGTCTGCCCAGACCTTGTACAGGCGCTGGTCGCCGTAACCGTTGGACTGGCGGTAGAGCTCGGTGATGACATCGAATTTGTCGGGATTGTCGCCGTCTTCCAGCTGCTCACGGCTCCCGATGGCAGCCAGTGTGTCGCGGATGCCGGAACCGCCGAATTCCTCGTCCATCTTCTCAATCAGGATGGTCTTCGCGCCCTCTTCCACCGCGGCGCAGGCCGCGAAAACACCGGAAGTACCCGCGCCGATGACCAGCACTTCGGTGCCGATGGTCTCCACGACATCGCTCTCGGCAATGACCGGCGCTTCACCAAGCCAGTCTGCAGCGGCATCGGTATCCGCGGTCTGAGTCGCTGCCTGCAGAAGCGCCACGTCAATGCCCTTGGCCTGCGCCACACAGGACTCCACGGCCTGACGGACGGCCTGTGAGGTGATGCTTGCGCCGGATACGGAGTCGATCTCGAAGCTCTGACGCTGCTTGATCTGCTCGGCCAGCTGGACCGCCGCCGCTTTTCCGATGCCCTCGGTCTCGCTGTCAGCCTGAACGATGACATCCAGAATGCTGGTCTCATCCACGGTGATGGTAACGGTCACGTCTCCGCCCAGACCCATGGCGCTGGCAGAATAAGTACCGGGAATGTATGTCGAGGGAATCTCCTCGGCGGACGCACTGCTGATTCCGAGAGCCGAGCCGGTGGCCATGACACCGAGGGCTGCGGCACCGCGGAGAAAGTCTCTGCGGGATAATGTTTTTTCTGACATGTTATACCTCCTGCATGTTGTTATGTCAGAAATATAACATCTTTACTCACACGGGAAAAGAATATATAATATACCAGATAACGCAGGAAAAACCTGCGGTACGGGAGATGATCATTTGAATCTGTCACAGCTGCGTTATTTTATCAAAACCGCAGAGCTGCTGAACTACAGCAAGGCCGCCGAAGCGCTTTTCATCGCGAGGCAGTCGCTTCGTCAGACCATTGCCGGGCTGGAGGAGGAGATCGGAAAACCGCTCTTTGTGAACACCCGGAACAGGCTGTCTCTGACGGAATACGGGCAGTATCTTTTTGCCAACGGGCAGGGGGTGCTGAAATCCTTCGATGAGCTCCAGGAAGGGCTCACGCTGCTGACCGCGGGGAGCGCGAGACTGCGGATTGGATTTTCCATCAGCCTGTTTCCCTTTATACTCCCGGATAACGAGATTATTCTGGAAGAGTTCCGATCGCAGTTTCCGGATATTCGGCTGGATACGGAAAAGACGGACAACGACAGCGTCATTACGGCCGTTGAACGCGGAGAACTCGATGCCGGGTGCGTTCTTCAGATTCCCTGTCCGCATAAAAACTGCCAGTTTTTTCCACTGGCAGAGTATGAGGTCGCACTGGATTTTGAACAGCAGAAGCCCTTCGGGGGAAAACGGTATGTGGAACTCTCCGATCTGGAAGGGATTTCCTGTCAGGGGATGGGCAGTCTGGAGATCACCATGCAGCCGCTCTGGAATCACGCCAGGCAGAACGGGGTTTCTTTTCCCTATGAGGTGGTCCCCTCCACGCTGGACGCGTTTTACCGGATCCATCACGGGCTGGCCGTCGGCTTCGATATTCTGAAGACCAATGTTCCGGAGTTCTCATGGGAAAAGACGGCCATCCTGTCCGGATATAAATGGGAGCTGGGTTTTCTCTGTTCCGATCTGTGCAGGGACCCTGCGTCGCTGAAGCTTTTCTGCCGGTTTATGAAGAACGGATACCAGACGCGCTGGGACAGATACAACCGGGAGTTTCCGCAGACAGCACGGTCCTGACCACCGCCGGAACAATAGATGATTTCAACACGATGACCATCACATGGAGGAAGTACAATCTATTCACCGTCAGTTTTTTCCCGGAAGAATTCCGACCGGATTTGAGCATTCTCGGCAGCAGATCGGGGCGGGATGCAGATAAGGTCGCACTGACCGGCCTGACGCCGGTGGAAACAAATGGGAGCGTGTCTTTTGCACAGGCGGAGCTGACGTTTGTGTGCAGGAAACTCTACAGTCATCAGTTCGAAAAGGAAAAAGTACCGAAAGATGCAGCGAACTGGATTTATAGCAAAGGCCTCCCGCCGCATACGATGTTCATTGGTGAGGTAATTGAAGCTGTTGAAAGGAGCAGACCATGAAAACATTAGTAGCATATTTCAGCGCACAGGGGACAACGGAAAGAATTGCAAAGCAGCTGGCGGAGCACCTTGGGGCGGACCTCTTTGAGATCAGACCGCTTCATCCTTACACGGATGCGGACCTCCGTTACACAAATCCGCTTGCAAGATGCAATAAGGAGAAATTCGGAAAGAAAGAGGTCCCGGTGGCAGAGAAGATAGAAAACTTTGCCGATTATGATGAAGTCTTCATCGGGTTCCCGATCTGGTACGGCGCTGCACCGAATGTCGTGAACACCTTCTGCAAAGAATATGACTGGTCCGGGAAAAAGGTCTATGCGTTTGCAACATCCGGAGGGAGCGGCATCGGCAGGACGGCTGAGAAGCTGAAGCCATATGTGAAGGGCGCCGTATCCGTAGCGGCAGATATTGTCAGAAACACAGATGATCTGATCAGAAACTGAGCAGTGGAGAAACAGTGCAGTTAACGGCAGCCTGCGTGTTTCTTTAGAAAACAGAAAACCGCCAAACGCGAGGTCAATGTGCTGACCGATTTCAAAACCTTCTGTTACACATTCAGACTCGGCGCAAAGGTCATGATGGATGTACTGAAAGAGGGAACGTTGAAGGAAACCGGATCATCACGTAACTTTAATGAGAAAATAAGGTATGTGAAGGACTGGCTGGGCCACAGCACCATTAAAACGACGGCAGATATTTACGGACACCTTGATGCCGGCAGAAAAAAGCATGAAAATTTCAAAAATTAGATTGTAATAATCCGAATTAGTTAGTTCAGCACATTGTTTTTCGCTCTGTTTCCAGTCTAAATTCCAGTCGGATGGCCTCGTTTTCACAAATTGATTCAAGAGGCGAAAAAGAAAAAATTTACAAGGAAGGTTAATGATTTTTTTCAGAGAAATGTGGTGATTAAATGCCCTCGGAACAGAAAATGTGTCAGCACCGGTGCTGCTTTTCCGGTCATCGGAAGGAAAAGCTGTCCAAGACGCCGGAAGAAATACAGCTATGGCTGGAAAAACAGATTGCTCAGGCTGTTGCGGACGGCTTTGTCACCTTTATCACCGGGATGGCTATGGGCGTAGATATCTGGGCGGGGGAAATCGTTGTCAGACTGAGGGAAACGGATCCGCGTCTTCATCTTATCGCAGAGGCTCCATGGCCCGGCTTTTCCGCAAGGTGGAACGCAGAGTGGAAGGGCAGATACAGCAGTC
>JAILFJ010000155.1 GCA_024697625.1 Oscillospiraceae bacterium | reverse complement strand
CAGCACCTCCGGGAATTCTTCGGTCAGCCGCTCCAACAGCTCGTACAAGCCCAACACATAGCGATGCGCAAGCTCGCCCTGCCGGTCGGCAGGAAGAGAAACGCTGTAGAGATCGGTGAGGTGCCGGTTCATATCCCATTTGACGTAGGACAAGGGCAGTTCCCGCAGCAGCCCGGAAAGCGTCTCATAGAGCCAGTCCACAACTTCCCGCCGCGAAAGATCCAGCACGAGTTGATTGCGCCCCACGGCGGGCTTCCTTCCCGGCACCGTCAGCGCCCAGTCGGGATGTGCACGGTAGAGATCGGAATCTTCGCTGACCATTTCCGGCTCGACCCAAAGGCCGACCTTCAGGTCAAGGCCGCTGATCTGTTTCAAGAGCGGTTTGAGGCCGTGCGGCAGCTTGCGCAGGTTCGCTGTCCAATCGCCGAGGCTGCTGTGATCGTCATCCCGATGGCCGAACCAGCCGTCGTCGATCACCAGCATGTCTACGCCCAGGTCTTTTGCATCACGCGCCAGATTGAGCAGTTTCGTCTCGTCAAAGTCGAAATACATGGCCTCCCAGCTGTTGAGCAGGATCGGCCGTTCGGCAAGCTCCCTGTCATGGCGGCAGATGTTTTCACGGAGAAAACGATGGCAGGTATGGGACAGCCTGTGAAAGCCCTCCGCGCTGTATGTTAGCAGCAGTTCGGGTGTCTCAAAGCATTCTCCCGGCGCCAGACACCAGGAAAAGCCGTCAGGGTTGATGCCGGACACCACCCTCACAGAACCGGACTGATCCAGTTCGATATCCGTGCGGTGATTGCCGGAATAGACAGGCATAACGCCATAGCAGGACCCTGTCGTCTCCGTGGCATCCGGCTCACAGATGATCACGAAGGGATTATGCTGATGACTGGAGGCGCCCCGGCCGGAGGCGATGGTTTGGATACCGTTGAGCAGCGCTCGCCGCTCAAGCTGACGCTCCAGTGTATGGCGTCCGTGAAAATGGATCAGCTCCCAACTTCCAAAGGGGATATCCAGGCAGGCCGACGCTGCCCTGTGCAGCCGGATCATCTGATTGCCGCCATTGTAGAACCGTACAGCCCGGGTGATCATGTCCTTGGCCTCGAATACGCTGTAAAGCAGCTCCACTTCCAGCCCCGCAGCCGCGTCCGAGAGCGTAATGCTGAGCGTCTCGCACTCTCCGCCGCAGTCAAAGGCCGCCGGGAGGCCGTTCAGCGCGTATTTTCCGGGCCGGATCTCATGGCGTAGATAGCGCAGATCTGCGCCGATCTGGCCGCGCTCCGTTTCCGCCTCCACAGAAGGCAGACGGAAATCGGCCCCGTTTGACCCGCTGTATTCCTGCGGCATCGTGTCCAGGGACCAGCCGCGGTTATCCTGCAGCTCATAGGGATTGGCGGAAAAGCCGCAGTCTCGCGGAAGATGGAGGTAATCAAAGCAGCCTTCGGCGCGGCGGCCGTAATAGAGATGCAGCAGATAGCCCAGCGGGCCGATCTGCAGCTGGTATGTTGTGCTGCGCGTTTGCAGGGTAAAGGTCTGCTTTTTCTTGTCAAATAGGATACTCATGCAGATTTGCTCCTTTGATCTATAAAATCACAAAAGTGAATTATTTTTCGATTTTATCGAACACATCGTTGAGCAGCACAGCGCACACATAGACCGGCAGCGACAGCCCCACCAGCAGCAGGATCAGCGAGCCGAAGCTGAACCAGTGCAGACAGGCAAGCCAGAAAACGACCGCGAAGACGAGCATGACAAGCGTCCTCGGGAAAAAGCCCACGGCAAGCCGCGCCGCGTTCTGAACGGTTTTCCAAAGGAGATCGTGATAGCGGGCGAGCAGGGCAAAGACGTAGAAGGCCAGTACCAGCAGGATCAGCGCCAGGGCAAAAATCGCAGCGCGCATCTGCGGCACGTAGGCCAGCGCCGCGAGATAATCAAGGTACAGCAGCACCGCGCACGCCAAAAACAGCAGCCATGCCAGCGTCCCATTCTTGAAGTTTGCCTTGAAGGCGCGGAAAT
>JAILFJ010000144.1 GCA_024697625.1 Oscillospiraceae bacterium | reverse complement strand
CGGGGGTAGTAGTCCCAGAACTTCTCGAAGCGCTCCGGCTTCCACGTCGCTTTGCTCTTGCTCCCGCGCGCAGCCCCCTGGGGGGCTTTGGGGGGATGATCTAATGTTTTATTCTCTATAAGGTGAGTTTTGCCATTTTTGACAGAACTGGATGACAAATTTGGCAAAACTGATTCAGTTCTGCCATTTTTGTCCAAACTGGAATCGGGAGGCTGTGCAGGGTTCAGGCCGGCATAGATCCGCCTGTTCAGAACCGCGTTTCGCTGTCCGTGAACCGCCTCGATCCGGATGAAGCCCATCTCGCTCAGTTTGCTCAGCCCGCGGGCTATCGTTCGCTCCGATTTGTTCATCTGCTCCGCGATGTAGTCATTCCCCGCGAAGCAGTATCCGGTTCCCTGAGCTAATGTGGAGACTTCGGCATACAGCAGCTTTTCGCAGTCGCTCAGTTTCTCGCTGCGCATGACCTCGCCCGGAATGACTGCCCAGTATGCAAACTTTTCGATCTCTTTCTGGTCCGTTCTGCGCCGCCTCCTCTCTTGACAGGGTTTCTGATCTGTGGTACTATCTTCTCGTGCTTGTGATTCCCTTGGAATCACGCCCTGCGGGACTGGTCCTCTCGCGGGGCTTTTTCTTTTTCTGCTCATTTCTCCGCCTCCTGCTGATCCGCCGGTCCGTACAGATCCAGGAGCCTGCAGCCGCATGCCGCGGCCAGCTTCGGCAGCCACTCCGCCGAGGGCCAGCGGTCTCCCGCCTCCCACATGGAGATGCTCTGCTTCGTGGTGCCGGTGGCCGCTGCCAGCTCCTGCTGCGTCAGGCCGGCCTTCTTCCGCATCGGCCGCAGCCCTTCCAGATACCTGGTGCGCGGCGCTTCTCTCGCTTCCGTCATGCCCTCGCCCCCACGTTGTTCCCGCGGCAGAAGTTGATGAAGCTCCATTTCGGGATGATCACCCTCCTGCCCTTTACGATCACGTTGAAGCCCAGGCTCTTCGGGTCCTGGTGCGCCTGGATGTTGATCGTGTACGGATCCCAGTGCATGCACCCGGCGACGATAGCCGGGGTCAGATACTCGCGGTCCATGGCCTCGATCTCCTCCAGTGTGTAGCGCGTCAGTTTCGCCATGTTCCTGCTGCCTCCTTCCTCAGTATACGGTGTCCGTCGGCAGGCCCGTGCCCTTGGAGTACCGGAGCTGGATGGCGGCCTGCACGATGCCGTCCAGCTCCTCCGTGATTGCGGCGAACTCCTCGACCTCGGAGCCCTCGTCGATTCTGCCGTTGCTGCTGATTCGGATCAGATCCTCCGGCCGGTGCTTCATGGTGAAGTCCTGGATCCGGTAGATCAGGTTGCACACGGCCTGCGGCAGTGACATGCGGGTGATCTCCGGGATCAGAGCGCGGCCCATGCTGGAGGCTGCGCGCAGGTGCTCCAGCGCCAGCATCGGGGCCGGGTACACGTCGCACATCAGGGCGACCGTCTGATCCGGCGGGATGATCTCGCCGCTTTCATACGCCTGCACCGTGCGCACCGCACAGCCGAGCAGCTCTGCCGCCTTCTCCTGCGTGATCCCGGCAGCGTTCCGGTGCCGGGCGTACATGGTTCTGTATTCCATGCGGCCTCCTTCCTCCGCACCCTGGGTGCGGATTTTGTTTTGCCTCCCGAAGTCCCGCCTCGTGGCTTAAAAGGCGGGGCTTCGTTATAATGGAGGCATGGACCGGTATTGCGGAAACACGCTGCCGATCAGCGGGCTGGGCATGTGCCCGCTGCCGGAGGCACCTTCGCCGGCCCGGTGCCTTAAGGAATGCCCGGCCCGCCGCGGCGACCGCGCGCGTATGGATGTGGCCGGGTGGTGGGCGTGCAGGACTCAAACCTGCCCGGCTCTCGCGGCCGGTCGCCATCGTCGCCCGTATCGGTGAGCGCCGCCGGAGTTGAACCGGCGCAGCCCGGACATGCCTCTCCCGGGCCGGATGCCTTCGCGCTCATGTGGTGCGGGATTTAAGCCTCCCGCATGGCTGCTGGGTTTCAGATCATGCAGCAGAGCAGCGCGTTCATGATGCTGTTCTGCTTATGCCGGATGGTGGCCCGGAAGATCCTCTCCTGCCTCTCCCGATCCAGCGGCACGAAGGTGCCGTCGGTGCTGTGGTCCCACTCGATGGTCCCGTCGTCATACCGGACGATGCCCTTGGCGAGGAAGTCCCACCCGCTGGTCACGTTCATGAACCGGGCGCAGTGCTCGTTGCCGTCGCTCTCGCAGAGGAACCGGCCTCCGCCGGCGTTCTCATAGATCTCACCCTTCACCGGGGAGAAGGGCTTCGGGTTCTGTCTCTTCGCCATGATCAGCCCTCCCCGATGGCCTCGGTGAGGCTGTCGATGCACTCTTCCAGACTGCCGAAGGCGCTGTCGAGATTCTCGACGGCCTCCTCGGCCTGGGTGTAGCGGTCCGTCTCGCAGAAGGCTTCGGGGATGTTGTCGAAGGCCTCCTGCTCTTCCTGCTGGAGTTCCTCCAGCTGGTCCTTCAGCTCGATCAGCTGGTCCATGATCTTGCTGAGCGCCTTTCTCCTGATTCTGTTCATTTGTGCTTGTGATCTCCTTTCAGAATTTGGTATGATAAAGGTTATCTTTGACGAAGGGGGGTGAAATGA
>JAILFJ010000141.1 GCA_024697625.1 Oscillospiraceae bacterium | reverse complement strand
ATGAGGATGCAGCCCTTCAAAATGCCATGGACCAGCTGACCGAGTATTACCTCCAGTATCATGCGCGGGTTTGCTGCAATGATTTCGACGGAACGGAGTACCTCTCGGACATGGCTCATGGGGTTCAGGCCCGGCTGAAGACCGGAGGCTTTGAGGTCCCGCACATGAAGTTCCTGGCCTGGGAGGCGGAAGGAGACTTCAGCAAAGTGGATCTGCTCGGCACGGTTCGCCCGGTCGAGATCACCAGGCGTTTTGAACGGCCGTGCACGGAGATCGCCGTCATTCTGAATGCCAACGCAGCCTGTCCGGCAGCAAGGCTGGACGAAATCATCTCGGAAACTGTAAAATCGGTATCCTTCCGGTACCAGCTCGAGCTGATCGTTTTCAAGAAGGCGTTCTTTAATCTCGGAGAGTAAGCGCCGGAAACACATGATCGATGACGTCACATTGATATTGATATAGATAAACAGGGATTAAGCCGGTCATGGCCGGATCCCTGTTGTTCCGTTCTCATTTTGATTTTCAGTATCCGATGGTTTTTTTCCGGATCCAGTAGAGAATCAGGATGTGCAGCGGATAAGCCGCATAGAAGGCATACTTCAGCAGCTTTCCACGGATGAAGCCGCGTTTGCCGTTATAGAGATTGATCGGGATGAAGGCCAGGCCTGCCGCCCATCCGCCGGATTCAAAGCAGGTGCCCAGCACCGCCTGCAAAATGCGGCGTTCCCGAAGGACATACATCAGCAGGATGAATCCATAGCCAACCACGCCGTAGTCTGCTTTCAGGTTCATCGCAATCAGCATCAGGAACAGGAGCGAGATGAGCTGCTCCATCGGCTTCTCCCGGAAATATTCCAGGCAGCAGATACCCATATAACCGAGAAACAGGGTGAAAAACACATTCTGCGAAGCATAATGAATCGTCCCCGTGTGCTCCAGGTTCCAGGGGATCTCCGAGATCAGTGCAAACAGCAGCAGGTTCCGCCCGTACTTTCTCCGATCGTGTGTATGCAGGAAACCTTCGACCAGCAGGAAGCAATAGATCGGAAATGCGAGTCGCCCGACTTTCCGCATCACGGTATAGAGCAGCACCGCTCCCCATGGCGTCTGCAGCAGTGTTATGCCGCTGTTTTTGACCAGAACCACACCGATGTGGTCAATGATCATTGTCACAAGCGCAATGCATTTGAGCGTGCTCCCGCTCAAGACCTTCCACTGCTCCGGAATGATGCTCTGTTTCGTGTCCATTGTGCGTCCTCCTCCCTGCTGTTTCGGTATTTTACCATGCCAATCCCCACCTTGCAAGCAGAGAGTCGACGTTAAATTTCCGATTGTCTTTGTTCTCCCGCTCTGTTATACTGTGTTTTATCTTTTACAATTCTTTGCGTATGATCCTGATTGATTTAGGATGAAGATTGATGAATAAAAAACTGCATCTTTTCTGTCTGTTTTTATGTGCCTTTCTGTGGGGGACCACCTTTGTCGCCCAACGGATGGGCGCGGAACATGTCGGCGCATTCACCTATCTAGCCGGTCGCAGCTGGATTGCCGTTGTTTTCCTGAGCCCTGTCGTGCATTTCATGGATTGTTTTTTCGAAAAGCATGGGATCGACAACCGACGTCCGAGAAACGCTGCCGACCGAAAACGGCTTATCCGGGCGTGGATTTTTTCCGGTGTGATGCTCTGCGCCGCCAGCGCTGCCCAGCAGATCGGCATTGCCTATACGACAGCCTCGAAGGCCGGTTTTATTACAGCGCTTTATGTCGTGCTGGTCCCCCTGCTCAGCATTTTTCTACGGAAGCGTCCGTCCCCGCAGATCTGGGCCTGCGTTCTGCTGGCGCTGATCGGACTGTATCTGCTGTGCATGAAGGTCGGCAGCTTCTCTCTCCAAATTGGAGATGTCTGGGAACTCAGCTGCGCATTTCTCTTTGCTGTTCAGATTCTGATTCTCGACCGCTACAGTCCCCTGACAGATCCAATTCGTCTCTCCCGCATGCAGTTCCTGGTGGTAGCGATTCTCAGCACCGTGATGA